>CAZEQG010000356.1:0-3916 GCA_964514295.1 uncultured Alphaproteobacteria bacterium | reverse complement strand
CCATAGCCGCCCGTCGCCAGCACCGTCTGATGCGCGCGGAAGCGGTGGATGGTGCCGTCGGCAAGGTTCCAGGCCATCACGCCGCGGCAGGCGCCCTCATCGTCGATGATCAGGTCGAGGGCGAAATACTCCACGAAGAACTCGGCGCGGTGGCGCAGGCACTGCTGGTAGAGCGTGTGCAGCAGGGCGTGCCCGGTGCGGTCGGCGGCGGCACACGCGCGCTTGGCCATGGCCTCGCCATACTTCACGGTGTGGCCGCCGAAGGGGCGCTGGTAGATCTTGCCCTCCTCCGTGCGGCTGAACGGCACGCCGAAATGCTCCAGCTCGATGACGGCCGGGATGGCGTTCCGGCACATGTATTCGATGGCATCCTGGTCGCCCAGCCAGTCGGCGCCCTTGACCGTGTCGTACATGTGGAAGCGCCAGTCATCGCCGTCGCCCATGTTCGACAGCGCGGCGCCCACGCCGCCCTGCGCCGCCACGGTGTGGCTGCGGGTGGGGAACACCTTGGTGACGCAGGCCGTCTTCAGCCCGGCGGCAACCGAGCCCAGGGTGGCGCGCAGCCCGGCCCCGCCGGCCCCCACCACCACCACGTCATAGGCGTGATCGACGATCGTATAGGCGTTGGGCATGTTTCCGCTCACTTCCCGAAGGCGATCTTCAGCACCGCGAAGGCCGAGGCCAGGCCGAGGCCCCAGCCGGCGAACTTGACCGCCACCAGAAGGGCCAGCTTCAGCCCTTCGCCATGGATGTAGTCCTCGATCACCACCTGCAGGCCCAGCATGCCATGCAGGAAGCCGCTGCCGATCAGCAGCAGCAGCAGCACGGCGGTGACCGGATTGCCGATCCAGGCGGCAACGGCGGCATGATCGCCCCCGGCGGCGGCGATCACCCCGGCGACGAACCACAGCAGCAGCGGCACCAGGGCGACCGCGGTCAGCCGCTGCTGCCACCAGTGCTCCACCCCCTCCTTGGCCGATCCCAGGCCGCGCACGCGGCCCATCATCGAGCGCATCGCCATCCCCGTCCCTCCCCGCTCAGCGCCAGGCCAGGCCAAAGGCCCAGGCCAGCCCGGTCAAGAGCACGGTGCCGGCCACCACCGCCCAGCCGCTGGCCTGCACCTGCGCCAGCTCGAAGCCGTAGCCGGCGTCCCAGAACAGGTGCCTGATGCCGTTGCACAGGTGGTAGAACAGGCTGGCCGACCAGCCGAACAGCAGGAACAGGCCCAGCGGCCCGCCCAGGAAGGACTGCACGGCGGCGAAGGCGGCCGGGCCGCTGGCGGCGGCGATCAGCCAGCAGGCCAGCATCAGCGTGCCGGCGGCCAGCGCCAGGCCGGTCGCCCGGTGCAGGATCGACAGGACGGACGTCAACTGCGGCCGGTAGACCTGCAGGTGCGGCGACAGCGGCCGGCTGGTGTGCTGCATCCCTCTCCTCGCTTGCGCGGCTGTTTCCGGCGAGATCCCTTGGGTCGCCGCGGCCGTGCCGCAGCGCCGAAATGACCAAATAAGCCGGCCGCGGGCTTGCGTCAACGAGGGGCGGCAGGCCGGCGCCACCCACCGGCCCGCTCTGCGCCGCCCCTGTGGATGGCTGCGGGCGACCGGGCGGGGGAAAGCGGGGATATCTTGCACCTTCCGGCCCCGCCGCGTGTCAACCGCAATCCTTTGTGGTTCCTTGCGATCCGAATACACCAGCCATCGGATGGTCAATCAGCATGGCAGCCATCCGAATGTTGATAAGATTGTTGATAATTCAATCTCAGAAAAATTGGCGGCGACATTAGCAGCGACGTCTTTGCTTGTCGATATTTTTTCTTGCATGGGTGATGCGATTGTGTGATCTTGATGTCGACGTGTGAACGTCGATGGCGCGGACCGGCGCCGTTCCTTGCGGCAGTCTTAGGAATGTCGTTTGGGCGGCGCGGCCCAGTGACGGATGGCGCGGGTGACCGCGTGGCCGCCGCCGGGTGGTCCGGGTCTGGTCCGGGCGGTTTCCGTTCGGCGGGCCGGTTGCGGCGGTTGGCCTTCGGGCCTTTCGTGGCGGCGGTCAACCGGATGCCGAGGCGCCGGCCACGGCGGACAGGCGATGGAAGTGCGGCATGCGTCCCGGCTGCCATGCTTCCCCGGTTTGCGGACCGTTCGGGGGAAACCCCGGCGGGGAGCGGCCGGCGGATCGCGCGACCCTCCCTCGCGGGAGGGCGCTCCTGACGGAGCGGTCGCGACCCGGAACGCCTGACGCAGCTGCCGCCCCGAAAGGGGTGGTGCTGCCAGCGGTGGCTGGCCGGGATCGGTGTCGGCGGAGGCAATGTTCCGGGCCGTCATCCCAACCCGCTCGGGCGATCCAGCCAGGGCGACCGAGGGGGCGGGCGATACGGCTTCACACAGTCAGCGGGTTCCTTCGGGAGCCCCGGCGCGTCGGGGTGGATGGTCTTTGACCGGACCGTCTGATTGGGTAGCCGCCCAATCCCCCGACGCGCTATTTATTGCATGGATCAGCGGTGGGTGGCAACCAGATTTCGTTGCCCGATGCTGACCAGCCACATGATCTGTGCCCCATGATCTGTGACCGCCATTTGCCGCATGGCCGGTGCGCTTGCGGCTGCTTGCCGGCAATGCCGGTTCGTCTATAGTCCGCCGCCGATTTTCGGGGTTTCAGGTGCAAGGGGACCGGGCGATGGCGGAGAAGGTCAAGAAGGTCGTGCTGGCATATTCGGGCGGGCTCGACACCTCGGTGATCCTGCGCTGGCTGCAGGACACTTACGGCTGCGAGGTGGTCACCTTCACCGCCGATCTCGGCCAGGGCGAGGAGCTGGAGCCGGCCCGCAAGAAGGCCGAGATGCTGGGCGTGAAGGAAATCTTCATGGACGATCTGCGCGAGGAATTCGTGCGCGACTTCGTCTTCCCCATGTTCCGCGCCAATGCCCTCTATGAGGGGCTCTATCTTCTCGGCACCTCGATCGCCCGGCCGCTGATCGCCAAGCGCCAGATCGAGATCGCCGAGCAGGTCGGCGCCGATGCCGTCGCCCATGGCGCCACCGGCAAGGGCAACGACCAGGTGCGCTTCGAGCTGACCTATTACGCCCTGAAGCCCGACATCAAGGTGATCGCCCCCTGGCGGCGCTGGGACCTGACGTCGCGCACGCGCCTCATCGACTATGCCGAGAAGCACCAGATCCCGATCGCCAAGGACAAGCGCGGCGAGGCGCCGTTCTCGGTCGACGCCAACCTGCTGCACAGCTCCTCCGAGGGCAAGGTGCTGGAGGACCCCTGGGAGACGCCGCCGGAATACGTCCACCAGCGCACGGTCAGCCCCGAGGCTGCCCCCGACCAGCCCACGGTGATCGAGATCGAGTTCGAGCACGGCGATGCGGTCGGCCTCGACGGCGAGCGGCTGTCGCCGGCCACCCTGCTGACCAGGCTGAACCAGCTCGGCGGGGCCAACGGCATCGGCCGGCTGGATCTGGTGGAGAACCGCTATGTCGGCATGAAGTCCCGCGGCGTCTACGAGACGCCGGGCGGCACCATCCTGCACCTGGCCCACCGGGCGATCGAGAGCATCACGCTCGACCGCGGCCAGGCGCACCTCAAGGATGAGCTGATGCCGCGCTATGCCGAGCTGATCTATTTCGGCTACTGGTTCAGCCCCGAACGCCTGATGCTGCAGGCGGCGATCGACGAGAGCCAGCGCCACGTCAACGGCACCGTCCGCCTGAAGCTCTACAAGGGCAACGTGATGGTGCTCGGCCGCAAGTCCCCGAACAGCCTCTACCGCATGGACTATGTGACCTTCGAGGAGGATTCGGTCTACGACCAGCGCGATGCGGATGGCTTCATCCGCCTGAACGCGCTGCGCCTGCGCCTGGCCAAGATGGCCCGGCGCTAAGCCGGCCGACGGCCGGCCGGCGGGCCGCGGCGGCCGC
>CAZEQG010000355.1:0-3941 GCA_964514295.1 uncultured Alphaproteobacteria bacterium | reverse complement strand
CGGCGGCATCGGCGGTGCCGCCGGGCACGGCGCCGGCGGCCACGGCGCTGACCCAGCCGATGATGTCCCGCGAGCAGGCGCTGGCCGCGAGCCCGCGCATCCGCATCGATTCCCCGCGGCTGACAGGCTCGATCGCGCTGAAGGGCGCGGCGATCGACGACGTGTCGCTGAAAGGCTACCGCGAGACCATCGCCCCGGGCAGCCCGATCATCACCCTGCTGCAGCCGATCGGCATGCCCAAGCCCTACTACGCCCAGTTCGGCTGGGTCGCGGCCGGCGGCGGCGTTCCGGTGCCGGGAGCGGATACGGTGTGGCAGGCCGACCGCACCACCCTGACCCCCGGCCAGCCGGTGACCCTGCGCTGGGACAATGGCCAGGGCCTGACCTTCGAGAAGGTGATCGCGCTCGACGCCGACTACATGTTCACGGTGACCCAGCGCGTCACCGCCTCGGCCGGCGGCGCCAGCCTGCTGCCCTATGCCCTGATCAGCCGCGGCGGCACGCCGGAGGTGCTCGGCTTCTACATTCTGCACGAGGGGCTGCTCGGGGTGCTGGACGGCACCCTGCGCGAGATCACCTACGGCGACATCCGGGACCGCGACCGCGGCACCATCGAGCAGGAGACCACCGGCGGCTGGATCGGCATCACCGACAAGTACTGGCTGTCGGCCCTGGTGCCCGACCAGAAGGAGAAGGTGAAGGCGCGCTTCCTGCACTCCCTCCAGCGCGGCGACGACCGCTACCAGGTCGACATGCTGGGCGATCCGCGCGTGCTGGCGGCGGGGCAGACGGTCGAGACCGTCCACCGCCTGTTCGCCGGCGCCAAGGAGGTGGCGGTGATCGACCGCTACGCCGACACGCTGGGCATCACCCGCTTCGACCGCACCATCGATTTCGGCTGGTTCTACTTCCTGACCAAGCCGCTGTTCTACGTGATCGCCTGGCTGAACCAGCATCTCGGCAATTTCGGCCTCGCCATCCTGGCGCTGACCGTGCTGGTGAAGCTCGCCTTCTTTCCGCTGGCCAACAAGAGCTACCGGGCGATGAGCAAGCTGAAGCTGCTGGCGCCGAAGATGAAGGAGCTGCAGGAGAGATACGGCGACGACCGCCAGAAGCTGAACGCGGCGATGATGGAGCTGTACAAGAAGGAAAAGGTAAATCCGGCCGCCGGCTGCCTGCCGATCCTTGTCCAGATCCCCGTTTTCTTCGCGCTCTACAAGGTGCTGTTCGTGTCGATCGAGATGCGGCACGCGCCGTTCTATGGCTGGATCCGCGATCTGTCGGCGATGGACCCGACCACCATCTTCAACCTGTTCGGGCTCATCCCCTGGGATCCGCCGCATCTGCTGATGCTGGGCGCCTGGCCGATCATCATGGGCATCACCATGTGGATCCAGCAGGCACTGAACCCGCAGCCGACCGATCCGATCCAGGCCAAGGTGTTCATGTTCCTGCCGATCCTGTTCACCTTCCTGCTCGCGAGCTTCCCCGCCGGTCTGGTGATCTACTGGGCCTGGAACAACCTGCTATCGGTGGCCCAGCAATGGCTGATCATGAAGCGGATGGCGGCGAAGCCGGTGACCTAGCCGCACCCGGCCCGGCCGCGATCGAGGCCGGGCGGCTGCTGTTTGCGCGCGAGGCCCGCTTCGTTGCCGGCGCCACCACCCTGGCGGCGCTGCCGCCCGAGGGGCTTCCCGAGGTTGCCTTCGCCGGCCGCTCGAATGTCGGCAAGTCAAGCCTGGTCAACGCGGTGACCGGGCGCAACACGCTCGCCCGCACCTCCCAGACCCCCGGCCATACGCGCCAGCTCAATTTCTTCAACCTGGACGACCGGCTGATGCTGGTCGACCTGCCGGGCTACGGCTATGCCCGGGCGCCGAAGGGCCAGGTGCGCGACTGGACGCGGCTGATCGAGGACTATCTGCGCGGCCGCGTCACGCTGGCCCGCGTCTGCCTGCTGATCGATGCCCGGCACGGGCTGAAGGCGAGCGACCGCCAGGCGATGGCGATGCTCGACCAGGCCGCGGTCGTCTACATGATCGTGCTGACCAAGGCCGACGCGCCGTCGGCAGGCCAGCTCCGCCGCACCCTGGCGGAGATCGATGCCGAGGCGCGCCGGCACACCGCCGCCTTCCCCGCGGTACTTGCCACCTCGGCGCGCAGCGGTGCCGGCATCCCCGAACTGCGCGCGCATCTTGCGGCCCTGGCGCGTGGCCAATAGAAGGGTGGGATGAACAAGACCGACCTTCCCACCCCGCAGGAACTCTTCGCCAAGGCCAAGGTGCTGTCGGAGGCGCTGCCCTTCATGCGCCGCCACGCCGGGCAGACCTTCGTCATCAAGTATGGCGGCCACGCCATGGGCGAGGAGGCGGTGGCCCGCCGCTTCGCCGAGGACATCGTGCTGCTGAAGCAGGTCGGCATCAATCCCGTGGTGGTGCACGGCGGCGGCCCGCAGATCGGGCGCATGCTGGAGCGCCTGAAGATCAAGAGCGAGTTCGTCGACGGCCTGCGGGTGACCGATGCCGCCACGGTCGAGGTGGTGGAGATGGTGCTGTCGGGCACCATCAACAAGGAGCTGGTCGGGCTGATCCAGCAGGCCGGGGGCACGGCGGTCGGCATCTCGGGCAAGGATGGCGGGCTGGTGCGCGCCCGCCGGGTGACGCGCACGCGCAAGACCGATTCCAACATCGAGGCCGTGCTGGACCTCGGCTTCGTCGGCGAGCCCGAGCACATCGATCCGGCGGTGATTCACAAGCTGGTCGGCGCCAACATCATCCCGGTGATCGCCCCCATCGGCACCGGCCCGGACGGGCAGACCTACAACATCAATGCCGACACCGTGGCCGGCGCCGTCGCCGCCGCGCTCGGCGCCCGCCGGCTGCTGATGCTGACCGACGTGGTCGGCGTGCTCGACCGCAGCAAGAAGCTGATCGACGAGCTGACCGTGGCCGAGGTCCAGGGGCTGATCGCCGACGGCACCATCAGCGGCGGCATGATCCCCAAGATCGAGACCTGCGTGGCCGCGGTGAATGGCGGCGTAGAGGCGGCGGTGATCCTGGACGGGCGGCTGCAGCACGCGGTGCTGATCGAGATCTTCACCGCGCAAGGCACCGGCACCATCATCCGCCGCGCCAAGAGCTGAACCGGAAAGGCATGTCCGACGTGAGCACCGCATCCCTCGAATCCATCATCGATGCCGCCTGGGAGGACCGGGCCAATGTCTCGCCGGCCACCGGCGGGGCCGTGCGCGAGGCCGTGGAAGCGGCGCTGGAGGCGCTGGACAGCGGCCAGTCCCGGGTCGCCTCGCCGGGCCCGGACGGGCGCTGGAACGTCCACCAATGGCTGAAGAAGGCGGTGCTGCTGTCCTTCCGCCTCAGCGATTCGGCGCCGATCCCGGGCGGGCCGGCCGATCCCGTGCGCGGACCCTCCCCCTGGTTCGACAAGGTGCCCTCGAAATTCGCCGGCTGGGGCGAGAACCGCTTCCGCGCCGCCGGCTTCCGCGCCGTGCCGGGGGCGGTGGTGCGCCGCTCGGCCTACATCGCCCCGAACGTGGTGCTGATGCCGAGCTTCGTGAATGTCGGCGCCCATGTCGGCGCGGGCACCATGGTCGATACCTGGGCCACGGTCGGCTCCTGCGCGCAGATCGGAAAGAACTGCCATCTGTCCGGCGGGGTCGGGATCGGCGGGGTGCTGGAGCCGCTCCAGGCCGAGCCGGTGATCATCGAGGACGACTGCTTCATCGGCGCCCGCTCGGAGGTGGTCGAGGGCGTCATCGTCGAGCGCGGCTCGGTGCTGGCGATGGGCGTGTTCCTGGGGGCATCGACCAAGATCATCGACCGCAGCACGGGCGAGGTGTTCGTCGGCCGGGTGCCGGCCTATTCGGTGGTGGTGCCGGGCGCCCTGCCCGGACGGCCGTTGCCCGACGGTTCGCCCGGCCCCTC
>CAZEQG010000354.1:0-3944 GCA_964514295.1 uncultured Alphaproteobacteria bacterium | reverse complement strand
CGATACCGCCGGGGTTTCGGCGTACTGGGCATTGGCACGGTCGGCGACCAGGGCATTGGCCATCCGCTGGCGTTCGGCCGCGGAGGTAACGGCCGGGCGGGCCGGCACGCTCGCCAGGTTGGGATAGTCGGTGCTGCCGGTCTGCGGCCGCGCGCTCGGCCGCGGCGGCACCGTGGCGCTGGCCGGCGGCGGATCGTCGGAGCCGAACCAGCCGGTGGGATCGGTCCATTCCGGCAGGCTGGAACAGCCGGCCGCGCCGGTCAGCGCGATCAGCAAGGCGGCCTTGGGAGCCAGACGCTTCAACATCTCCACATGCCCTCCCCGGGGCCGAAGGATTGGGATTCCCGGTGCAACGCAACCCGCCTTCGTGTATCACCGATTTGACGCGGTGCGGCAATGCCGCTCGACGACCCGGCCGCGTTTGCCGGTGCAAACCGGCAGGCCGCCCGGTCCTGATCTTGACGACCGAAGACTATGGTGTGACGCATGCCCGAGCAACCGGGTCCCTCGATGAAGCTTCCCGATCCTGTCGAGTTTTCCCGCAATCTCGGCAAGATCGCCCAGCAGAGCCAGAAGCTGGTCAGCGAGTTCGTCGCCCGCCAGGACAAGGACGGGCTCGGCATGGCCGATCCGCTGAATGTCGGCTCCGCCTTCCTGGAGCTGACCAGCCGGATGATGAGCGATCCGGCGCGGATGATGCAGGCGCAGGTGAACCTGTGGACCGCCTATATGGACCTCTGGCAGAGCGCGACCCGCCGCTTCCTTGGCGCCGCCGAAGGGCCGGTGGTGACGCCCGATCCGACCGACCGCCGCTTCAAGGACGCCGCCTGGCAGGAAAACTACATCTTCGACTACATCAAGCAGTCCTACCTTCTGACCGCCAACTGGCTGCAGAAGACGGTGAATGCGGTCGAAGGGCTGGACGACAAGACGGCGCGCAAGATCGATTTCTACACCCGGCAGTTCGTCGACGCGATGGCGCCCTCGAACTTCCTGATGACCAATCCGGAAGTCCTGCGCACCACCATCGAATCGGGCGGCGAAAACCTGGTGAAGGGCCTCAAGAACCTGCTGGACGATCTGGAGCGCGGCAAGGGCAAGCTGGCGATCAAGATGACCGACATGGATGCCTTCCAGGTCGGCGGCAACATCGCCACCACCCCCGGCAAGGTGGTGTTCCAGAACGACCTGATGCAGCTCATCCAGTACGACCCGGCCACGCCCGAGGTGATGCGCCGGCCGCTGCTGATCATGCCGCCCTGGATCAACAAGTACTACATCCTTGACCTGCGGGAGAAGAACTCCTTCATCCGCTGGGCGGTATCGCAGGGCATCACGGTGTTCGTGGTGTCCTGGGTCAACCCGGACGAGAGCCTGTCGCAGAAGTCCTTCGAGGACTACATGCTGGAAGGCCCGCTGGCGGCGCTGGATGCGATCGAGCAGGCGACCGGCGAAAGCGAGGTCAACGTCATCGGCTACTGCATCGGCGGCACCCTGCTGGCCGCCACCCTGGCCTACATGAAGGCCAAGGGGGACGAGCGCTTCAAGGCCGCCACCTTCTTCACGACGATGGTGGATTTCGAGGAGGCGGGCGAGCTGTCGGTGTTCATCGACGAGGAGCAGCTCGCCTCGCTGGAAGAGCGCATGTCGAAGGACGGCTACCTCGACGGCGCGGCGATGGCCACCACCTTCAACATGCTGCGGGCGAATGACCTGATCTGGTCCTTCGTGGTCAACAACTACCTCCTGGGCAAGGACCCCTTCCCCTTCGACCTGCTGTACTGGAACGCCGATTCAACCCGGATGCCGGCGGCCATGCACAGCTTCTACCTGCGCAAATGCTACCAGGAGAACAAGCTGGTGCAGCCGGGCGGGGTGACGCTGGCGGGCGTGCCCATCGACCTGCGCACCATCGACCTGCCGACCTACATCCTGTCGACCCGCGAGGATCATATCGCGCCCTGGAAGTCGACCTATGCCGCAACCCAGCTCTACAAGGGCCCGATCCGCTTCGTGCTGTCCGGCTCCGGCCATATCGCCGGCGTGATCAACCCGGCACAGTCCGGCAAATACGGGTACTGGACCAACGCGAAGAAGCCGAAGAGCCCCGAAAAATGGCTGGAGGGGGCCGAGCAGCATGACGGCTCCTGGTGGCCGGACTGGGCGCAGTGGCTTGCCAAGCATGGCGGCGGCAAGGTGCCGGCCCGCAAGCCCGGCGACGGCAAGCTGCCGGTGATCGAGGATGCGCCCGGCAGCTACGTGAAGGTCCGCCTGCAGGATTGAGGCGGCCGGGGGCGGCGCCGGCCGCTACTCTGCTGCCTTCGCCTGGGGATCGGGGCGCTTGTCGCGCAGCGTCACGAACTCCTCCGCGGCGGTCGGATGGATGCCCACGGTGGCGTCGAACTGTGCCTTGGTCGCCCCCATCTTCACGGCGATCGCAAGCCCCTGGATGATCTCCGGCGCATCGGCGCCGACCATGTGGCAGCCCAGCACCCGGTCGCTGCGGCGGTCGACCACCAGCTTCATGAAGCTGCGCTCGTCGCGGCCGCTCAGCGTGTGCTTCAGCGGCCGGAAGCGGGTGGCGTAGACGTCGATCTCGCCGCGTTCCCGCCGCGCCCGCTCCTCGCTGAGGCCGACCGTCGCGACATTGGGCTGGCTGAACACGGCGCTGGCGACATCGGCATGGTCGAAGGCGACCTTGCGGCCCCCGAACAGGGTGGTGGCGAGCGCCTGCCCCTCGCCGAGGGCAACCGGCGTCAGCGCGATCCGGTCGGTGACATCGCCCACCGCGTGGATGCCGGGGGCCGTGGTGTGGGAATATTCGTCGACCGCGATGGCACCCTTCTTGTTGAGGTGCACGCCCACGCTCTCCAGCCCCAGATCGGCGGTGTTGGGCGAGCGCCCGGTGGCATACATCACCGCATCCACCTCGATCGACTCGCCCCGCCCGAGGGTCAGCCGCAGCCCCTGCGGCAGGCGCTCGATGCGCTCGACCGTGGTGTGCGGGCGCAACACCACGCCCTTCTTGGCCATCTCCTCGGCCAGCACGGTGCGGACATCCTCATCGAAGCCGCGCAGGGGCCGGTCGGCCCGGTAGACCAGCATGGTCTGCGCCCCCAGCCCGTTGAAGATGCCGGCGAACTCGACCGCGATGTAGCCGCTGCCGACCACCGCCACCCGCCGCGGCAGCGCCGCAAGGTGGAACGCCTCGTTGGAGGAGATGGCGTGCTCGATGCCCGGCACCGGCAGCATCTCCGGCCGCCCGCCGGTCGCCACCAGGATGTGCTCGGCCGTGATCCGCCGGCCCCCGACTTCCACGGTGTGGGCACCGGCGATGCGCGCCCGGCCCTCGTAGAGGGTCACCCCGGCATTGCTCAGCAGGCCGCGGTAGATGCCCTCCAGCCGGGCGATCTCGCGATCCTTGTTGGCAATCAGCGTCGCCCAGTCATGGCTTGCCGGCGGCACCGTCCAGCCGAAGCCGGCGGCATCCTCGAACTCCTCGCGCATGTGGGCGGCATAGGACAGCAGCTTCTTGGGCACGCAGCCACGGATCACGCAGGTGCCGCCATAGCGGTATTCCTCGGCGACCGCGACCCGGGCCCCCAGCCGCGCGGCGATGCGCGACGCCCTGACCCCGCCGGAGCCGGCACCGATGACGAACAGGTCATAGTCGAAGGGCATGGCCGCCTTCCCGTCTCTGCGCCCTGGCTTCAGCGCGGCGCGCCGCGTCCTGGAAGATCGGTCGCCACCGGCCGCGGGTCAACCGCCGCGCCAAATGGATCGCCCGACTGTCCGCCGGCAAAGGACAGCAGCGCCACCGCCAGGGGCACGCCGACCACCGCCACGGCCAGCGCCAGATAGGCAATACCTGTCAGCGTGCCGGTCAGCGTGCCGGCCAGCAGCCGCGTGAAGGGCCGCCGCCCCGCCGCGGGTGCCCGCCGGCC
>CAZEQG010000353.1:225-3949 GCA_964514295.1 uncultured Alphaproteobacteria bacterium | reverse complement strand
GCCGCCGCCGCCACCGTCGTCGACTGACGCGACGTCTCCTCCGCCGTCGCCTGCAGGGCGCGCGCCGATTCCGACATGCCGCCGGCAGCGCCGGAGAAGGACTGCACCATGGCGCCGATGCGCTCCTCGAACCGGTCGGCAAGCCGTGCCATCGCCTGCCGCCGCTCCTCCTCGGCGCGGCGCTTGGTCTCCTCCTGTGCCCGGCGCAGATGCTCGGCCTCCCGCATCGAATCGCGGAACACCTGGACGGCGGAGGCGATGGCGCCGATCTCGTCGCGCCGGTCGCTGCCGGGGATCTCGGTGTCGAGCTTGCCCTGGGACAGGCTGAGCAGGGCCTGCGTCATGGCGCCGATCGGGCCGGAGACCGAGCGCGCCATCAGCACGCCCATCAGCAATGCCGCCAGGATCACCGCCAGGCCGGCGATCACAAGGTCCACCTGCATCGACCAGGAGGCGGCCTCGAAGGCGCTGACATCGCGCAGCACCGCCACTGCCCCGATCACGTTGCCGTCGTAGTTCCGCAAGGCCCGGAAGGAGGCAGACATCGGCAGGCCGCCAAGCGTGAGGCGGGCGAACACTTCGCCGCCGCCGGCGGTGCCGGCCAGCGGCCCGGCGATCGCCGCCAGGTCGACCTTTGCGGTGTTGACCAGCAGGCGGGCCTTCTCGTCATGGCCCAGCGCGATGATGAAATCGGCCCCCAGGCGCCGCTTCAGCGCTTCGCCGAAGGCCGGGCCGATGCGGATGCCGATATCGACCACCGCCTCGGCCTTGCCATCCACCATCACCGGGGTGACGCCGAAGACCGACAGGTTGTCGATGCCCGATTCGATGCCGACGGCGGGCCGGCCGGTCGTCAGCGCGCTCACCACGGTCTTGCGCCGGGCCCGCAGGTCGTCGCCGAAGCTGGGCGGGTTCCACACCCGCACGAAGGCATGGCCGGGGGCGGTATGGATGTTGAGGGCGATGACGTTGCGGTCGAGCGCCGCCTGGCTCTGCTGCAGTGTCTTCAGGATCAGTTCGCGGTCCTTGCGGCGCACGCCCTCCACCACTTCCGGAAGATGGGCGATGGTGCGGCTTACCGCCGAGGCCCGCTCGTTCTCGGCCGTGAAGGCGGCGTCCACCAGGTCGAGCTGGTGGCGCCCGAAGGTGGTGATCGTCTCCTCGGCGCTCTGCTGCTGGCGCAGCACGGCAAAGCCCCCCAGCACCACGGCCGCGGCCACGCCGCACACGGCGCAGACCAGCGCCAGCCTTGCCTTCAGTCCCAGTCCTGCGAGCATGATCGTCCCCATCCGTTCCAGACGGAGAAAAAAGTCCGGCAAGGGTTAACGGGCGATGAACATCCGGCGGGGGACCGCCGCCGGGGATGCTCAGGCCGGCTGGTAGCGCCTGGTGATCGCCGATTGCGCCCAGCGCCAGGCCGCCAGCGGGTCAGGGTCCTGGACCACGAAGGCATCGAAGCCGACGCGCGCCATGAACTGGAGCTGGTCGCGCAGCACCGCGCCCGTCGCCCTGATCTCGCCGCCATAGCCGTGCTTCTCGCGCAGCAGGCGGGCCTGGCTGTAGGCGCGGCCGTCATTGAACCTGGGGAAGTTGAGCGCGATCACCTGGATCAGCCCCAGATGCGGCAGCACCGGCTCCAGCGCTTCGGCATTGCCGATCGCAACCCCGATCGGTCCCGGGCCCGACAGCGCCTCGTCCAGTTCGGCCAGCGGCACGATGCGGGTGTCGTCGGCGACCAGCCGCCCGTTCTTCAGCACCGTTTCAGGCTGCGGCACGGAACACCTCCTTGAACGGCACCTGGCCGATGCGGGCATAGGCCTCGACGAAGCTCTCGCCCGGCCGGCGCAGCGCCAGATAGGCGTCGACCAGGGCCTCGACGCTCTCCACCAGCCGGTCGGCCGCCACCGCCGGGCCGATGATGGTGCCGATGGCGGCGTTCTCGGTGGCGTTGCCGCCCACCGTCACCTGGTAGAATTCCTCGCCGTTCTTGTCGACGCCGAGGATGCCGATATGGCCGACATGATGATGGCCGCAGGCGTTGATGCAGCCGGAGATCTTGATCTGCAGCGGCCCCAGCAGCTCGGCCTTGGGCGCCAGCCGGGCCGACAGGCGCTGGGCCACCGGGATCGAGCGGGCATTGGCGAGGCTGCAATAGTCCAGCCCCGGGCAGGCGATGATGTCGGTCGCCAGGCCCCGGTTCGCGGTGGCAAGCCCGGCCGCCTCCAGCACCCGCCACAGCGCCGGCAGGTCGCGCTGGGCGACATGCGGCAGCAGCAGGTTCTGCATATGGGTCACCCGGATCTCGCCAAAGCTGAAGCGGTCGGCGAGGTTCGCCACCACCTCCATCTGCTCCGAGGTGGCGTCTCCCGGGCTGCCGCCGACCGGCTTCAGCGACACCGTGACCGCGGCATAGCCCGGCTGGCGGTGCGGCTCCACATTGGCGCGCACCCAGCGGTCGAAGGCCGGCATGTCGAGCCGGGCGGCCAGCAGGGCCGGCGGGTCCGGCAGCAGCGCCTCATAGGGCGGCGGGGCGAACTGTGCCTGGATCGCGGCGATGGTGGCGGCCGGCAGCTTCAGCGCGCCGTCGCGGATGCGCGCGAATTCCGCCTCCACATCGGCGCGCAGCCGCTCGACTCCGATCTCGTGCACCAGGATCTTGATGCGGGCCTTGTAGATGTTGTCGCGCCGCCCGTAAAGGTTGTATACGCGCAGCACGGCCTCCAGGTAGGACAGGAGGTCCTCCTTCGCCACCCAGTCGCGCACCGTCTTGCCAATCATCGGGGTGCGCCCCAGCCCGCCGCCGACGATCACCTCGAAGCCGACCTCCCCGCCGGCGTTGCGGTGCATGCGCAGCCCGATGTCGTGCACCTTCACCGCCGCCCGGTCGGTCGGCGCGCCGGTGACCGCGATCTTGAACTTGCGCGGCAGGAAGGAGAATTCCGGGTGCAGGGTGGACCACTGGCGGATGATCTCGGCCCAGCTCCGCGGATCCTCGATCTCGTCCGGTGCGACGCCGGCCAGATGGTCGGCGGTCACATTGCGGATGCAGTTGCCGGAGGTCTGAAGGCCATGCAGGTCGGCCTCGGCCAGCGCGGCCAGCACATCCGGCGCCTCCTCCAGCTTGATCCAGTTGAGCTGGAGGTTCTGGCGCGTGGTGAAATGCCCCCAGCCCCGGTCGAAGCGGCGTGCCACGTCGGCCAGCTTGCGAAGCTGGGCCGAGTTCAGCGTGCCGTAGGGAATGGCGATGCGCAGCATGTAGGCGTGGAGCTGGTGGTAGAGGCCGTTCATCAGCCTGAGCGGCTTGAAGGCATCCTCGGTCAGCGCGCCCGACAGGCGGCGGTTCACCTGGTCGCGGAACTGCGCCACCCGCTCGCGCAGGAAGCCGCGGTCGAACTCCGTGTATTGGTACAAGGGCGGCGGTCCTTCAGAAATGGGCCACGGACGGGCCGGCGGCGCGGATGCGCTCGCGCAGGCGCAGCGGCCGCGCCGCCTCGTCCACGGCGATCAGGTAGGGGGCGATCACCCGGTTCTCGCGGGCCTGCCGCTCGGCTTCGGCGAGCAGCGCCTGGGAGGCCTCCGGGCCGGCGATTGCCGCCGCCGCCGCCTCGGTGGTCCAGCCGCCATCATGGGTCAGGAACACCACGGCGCCGGAGCGCAGGTCATTGGCGGTGACGGCCTGAAGTTCAGGGGCTTCAACGGTCTTGGCCATGGTCAGGCGACCTCC
>CAZEQG010000353.1:0-215 GCA_964514295.1 uncultured Alphaproteobacteria bacterium | reverse complement strand
GTGTTGGGTGGGGCAATGGGGCGGTGCGCCGGCGGCCTGCGCGGCGATCCAGGCAGGGGAGCGGCGCACCACGGCGCCGACGAAGACGATTGCCGGGCCTGCCGGCAGGGCGCCGGCGATAGCTTCCAGCTCGGCCAGGATGCCGGTGGCGACCTGCTGGCTGCTGCGGGTGCCGTTGGCCACCACCGCGACCGGCGTATCGGCCGGCCGGCCGG
>CAZEQG010000352.1:0-3950 GCA_964514295.1 uncultured Alphaproteobacteria bacterium | reverse complement strand
CCGCCCGGGCGCTGCCGGGCACCATCGCCACGGCCGCCGCACCCGCGGTCGCCAGCGCGCCGCCGGCCAGGAAACGACGCCGGCCGACATCGACCAGCCTGTCACAGCTCTTCATTGCTCTCCTCCCTGGATCCCGTTGATCGGGCAAGGGCGGGCAACGCAACCGCCGTGCCGTGGGAAGCTGTTTTCTATCGCATTGATTTCAAATGATTATGCGATCGGCGCCGGGCGGCGGCGACCGGCCGGCCGAACAGCGCCGGCGAGGCACGTCCGGAAAACCGGACGTCAATCGGTCCGGCGCGGCGGCTCGATGCCGAGGCGCCGCATCTTCTCCCACAGGGTGGTGCGGGCAACGCCCAGGATCGCCGCCGCCCGCGTCGGGTGGTTGTCCGCCGCCGCCATGGCCCGCAGGATGTGCCGCCGCTCGGCAGAATCCCTGGTTTCGCTCAGGGTCGCCAGGCGGTCGCCCGCCGCCGGCTCCTCCGCCAGGTCGGGAAACAGGTCGTGCGGCAGGATCAGCGGCCCGCCGGCAAGGGCGACCGCCCGCTCGACGCGGTTGCGCAGTTCGCGCGCATTGCCGGCCCAGCGATGCTCCAGGGCGGCATCGACGGTGACCGACGCGAAGCCGCGCGGCCCGCCTTCGCGCTCGGCCGCGAAGCGTTCGAAGAAGTGCTCCAGCAGATGGGCGATATCCGCCGGACGCTGGCGCAGCGGCGGAATCTCGATCGTGATGGTGTTCAGCCGGTGCAGCAGGTCGGCGCGAAAGCGCCCGGCCGCCACCGCCTCGCCGAGATCGCGGTTGGAGGCGCAGATCAGCCGCGCGCGGAAGGCCAGCGGCCGCTCGCCACCGACCCGGGTGAACACCCTTTCTTCCAGCAGCCGCAGCAGCTTGGCCTGGGTGGCGACGGGCATCTCCGAGATCTCGTCCAGCAGCAGGATGCCCTCGCCCGCCCTTTCGGCATAGCCGCGGTGCAGCGCATGGGCGCCGGTGAAGGCGCCGCGCTCATGGCCGAAGATTTCGCTTTCGATCAACTCCCCCGGCAGTGCCGCGCAGTTCACCGCCACCAGCGGGCCCGCCGCCCTGGGCGAGATCTGGTGCAGGAAGCGCGCGCACACCTCCTTGCCCACGCCGGTCTCGCCATGCAGCAGCACCGAACTCGACAGTGGGGCGATCTTGCGCAGGATGGCCTCCACCCGCCGCATTTCGGGCGAGGGTCCGAGGGCGGCCTCGCCGCAGGCCGGGGCCCGCGCCGCCACCAGGGCGCGGGCGCGCTCAAGGAAGGTCGGGAAGTCGAAAGGCTTGGTCAGGTAATCGCCGGCGCCGGCACGCATCAGACGCACGGCATCGTCGATGTCGCCAAAGGCGGTCATGAACATGAAGGGCGGCGCCTCCATGCTGCGGCAGACTTGGCGGAAGATCTCGCCTCCCGTGGCATCGGGCAGCCGGATGTCGCAGACCACGAGATCGGGACAGGTCGCCTTCAGCCCCTTCAGCGCGCTCGCGCCATCGCGCCACCAGTCGACATAGGCCCCTTCCAGCGCCAGGCTCTGGACCAGGCTCTCGCCCATGATCGGATCATCCTCGATCAGTCCGATGACACGGCCCTCAAGCGACATGTTCCAGCTCCTGCCCGATTGTCCGGCCGGCCGTGCGTTCGGGGATGCGCAGCGTGACGACCGCGCCGCCGCCCGGCGGCCGATCCGCCTCAACGGTGCCGCCGCTCTCGCCGACCATGCGCTTGACCATCCACAGGCCGAGCCCGGCACCCTCGCCGGCGGGCGGTGCCGCGGCGTCGCCGGAGTTGATGTAGGCGCGCAAGGCCGGGCGCAGGCCCGGGCCCTCGTCGCGCACCTCGATCTCCAGGCCGGCCCCGGTCAGGCTGGCGCGCAGTTCCACCGCCCGGCCCGTGGGTGTCGCGGCACTGGCGTTCAGCAGCAGGTTCAGGGCCGCGTCGCGCACGGCCGAGACCGGCACAGCGGCGGCGCGCGACATGCTGTTGTGCCAGGCCAGCCGCTGGCCCTTGCGCTTGATCTCCGGGGCGATCAGCAGGGCCAGATCGTCCAGGTCGGCGGGGGCGAGCAGCCGGTCCTCGCCGCGCCGGCGGTAGCCGGCCAAGCCCGAGCGCACGATGTCGCGAATGCCGATCAGCCCCTGCTCGATCAGCCGGGTGGAGGTGTCGCGCACCTCAGGGCGGTCGCCATGGCGCTTCAGCGCATCGACGGCGTTCAGCATGCCGCCGAGCGGATTGTTGATCTCATGCGCCATGCCCGAGGCGAGGCGGCCGAGGGCGGCGAGCCGTTCCTCCTCCGCCAGGTGCCGCAACAGGCGCTCGCGCTCGCGCATCGCCTCCAGCAACGTGTTGTAGCGGCGGAACAGGCCGCCGAACTCGCTGTGCGGCCGGCCGAGATCCGCCTCGGGGATCGGCGTCGCCCGGCCATCGGCGCCGGATCGCATATGCTCCGACAGGATGCCGACCGGCCGCAGCATCCGCCTGACCGCGACATAGCCGAAGGTGGCCCACAGCAGCGTCAGGGCCGAGTTGGTGGCGATCAGGGTCCACAGCACCTCCCAGCGCTCCCGCACCTGCGCCTCCAGCCGGATCGCGGTGTGGATGGCGCCAATCACGCGTCCCTGATAGGCGAGATCGCGGCGGATCTGCATCCTCTCCGCCGAATGCCAGCTCGCATCCTCGGCCGGGCCGGCATCGAACAGCGACAGCAGCGGGAACCGGCGCGGCTGGCTGGAGGCGATCACCCGGCCGCCGGCGTCGGTCACCGTGGTCCACAGGATGTCGAGGCCGCGGTAGCGCTGGGCGGCGCGGTCGAGCGCGTCATAGACCTCCCACACGTCCTCGCGCAGGACATGGGGCTGGAGGGCCGAGGACAGGCCATCGAGATAGGCGTCGGAGAGCTGCTCCAGGTGGCGCCCCTGGGTCTCGACCAGCCGCGAGAGCACCTGGTAGGTGACCAGCAGGCTGACGCTGATCATCAGGACCGCCACCAGCATCGGCACCCGCAGCGCCAGCGGCCACTGGCCCGGGTTCAGCCTGGCCAGCAGGGCCCTGGGCGCCGTCATCCCGCCGCCCTCACCTGCGCCACCTTGGCAGCGATATCGTCGTAGAGCGCCGGGGAAACCTCGGCAAAGCCGTCGAGGCGGAGCTGGCGCAGCACGCCGGCCCCGGTCGCATCGCCCACCATGCCGACCAGCGCGCGCCGCAGCGCCGCCACCTCGCGCGACGCTTCCATCCGCCGCAGGCAGGCCACGGGCGGGAAGCCCAGCCACTCCGACCGGCGCATCACCCGGGTGCGCCGCGCCAGCTCCGGCTCGATGCCGGCGATGACCTCCCAGACATAGCCGTCGACGCTGCCGCTCTGCGCCAGGCCGGTGGCGACCGCGCGCACGACATTGCGGTGGCTGTAGGTGAAGAAGGTGCGGCTGAAGAAGCCTTCGGGCCGGCGGCGGCGTTCGGCCAGCATCGCCCGGGTGACCAGATAGCCGGAATTGCTGTTGGGGTCGGAGAAGGCGTGGGTGTCGCCCTCCAGATCCTCCAGCCTGCCGGCCTCGCGGTCGGCGGCGACGATCAGGTAGGACTGGTAGAGCGGCCGCCCGCGCCACACCGGCGCCGCCACCACCGCAAGCTGGTCGGCGTAGGTGACGAAGGGATAGCCGCAGATCCAGGCCGCGGTGAGCTGGCCGGAGACCAGCAGGGAGGTGATCTCCTCATAGGTGCGCCGCTGCACCAGCACCACTTCCGCGCCCGTGCCGTGCTCCAGGAACCGCCGCAGATCGGCCAGCAGGTCCAGGTCGTTGTCGAGGAACACCGGGGTCAGCCCGAAGCGCAGCAATCCCCCCGGCCGGCCGCCCTCGGCCAGCGCCATCCCGCCTGGGCCGGCGCCCGCCAGCGCCACCGCCAGCGACCGCCGCAGCACGCATCGGCGACTGGGCCCGC
>CAZEQG010000351.1:0-3955 GCA_964514295.1 uncultured Alphaproteobacteria bacterium | reverse complement strand
CGAGGCGGCGGCCGGCGGCGGTTCCCCGGGCGCCTCCTCGCCGGCGGTGCTGACGCCGAGCAGGCGCTGCTGCAGGGCATGGTCGGCGGCAAGCCGCGCCGACGGCATCACCTCGGCCACCCGGCCGTTCACCATCACTGCCACCGTGTCGGCGACATCGACGGCAACACCGAGGTTCTGCTCGATCAGCAGCACCGCGATCTGGCTGTCCCCGCTCAGCGCCTTCAGCGTGTTGGCGACCTGCTCGACGATCACCGGTGCCAGCCCCTCGGTCGGCTCGTCCATCACCAGCAGGCGCGGGTTCAGCAGCAGGGCGCGGGCGATCGCCAGCATCTGCTGCTCGCCGCCGGAAAGCTGCGAGCCGCCATTGCGCCGCCGCTCGGCCAGGCGCGGGAACAGCTCGTAGACGCGCTCCACCGTCCAGGCGCCCCGGCGCACCGCGCGCGCCGCCAGCCGCAGATGCTCGTCCACCGTCAGCGAGGGCCAGACGCGGCGGCCCTGCGGCACATAGGCGATGCCGCGCCCGGCGATCGCGTTCGGCGTCTCGCCCAGGATCTCGGCGCCCAGGAACTTCACGCTGCCGGTCGCCGGCACCAGGCCGGTCACGGCGTTGCACAGCGTGGTCTTGCCCATGCCGTTGCGCCCGACCACGCCGAACACCCCGCCGGTCAGCGTCAGGCTGACATCCTGCAGGGCATGGGCGACGCCGTAATGGACGTTCAGCCGCTCGATCGCCAGCACCGGCGCCGCCGCGTTCATGCGTGTCCTCCGCCCATGTAGATGGCCCTGACCTCGGCGTCGGCCTCGATCTCGGCCGGCGTGCCGTGCTTGAGCACCCGGCCGTTGTGCATCACCGTCACCCGCTCCACCACGCGCAGCGCGATGTCGAGGTCATGCTCGATCAGCAGATAGCCCATATGCGAGGGCAGCGCGTTCAGGATCGCCACCAGCTCCCGCCGCTCGGCGGGCGACAGGCCGGCTGCCGGCTCGTCGAACAGGATCAGCCGCGGCGCGCCCGCCAGCGCCATGCCGATCTCGAGCTGGCGCTGCTGGCCATGCGAAAGATTGGCCACCTTCTCCTGCGCCACGGCGGCGAGGTGCACGCGCTCCAGCAGTTCCTCGGTCGCCCGGCGCGAGGCGTGGCCGGCGCCCGGCCGCAGGAAGGCGAAGCGGCCGCGCGCCACCCCGCGCACCGCCAGGAACAGGTTGTCGCGCACACTGAGATCGCGGAACAGCAGGGAGGACTGGTAGGTCCGCCGCATGCCCATGCGGATGCGGTGCTGCGGGGCGAGCAGCGTCACATCCTCGCCGAAGAACAGGACGCGCCCCTCGGTGGCCGGGAAATCCCCGGTGATCACGTTGAACAGCGTGGTCTTGCCGGCGCCATTGGCGCCCAGGATGGCGCGCCTTTCGCCGGCGGCCACGGTGAAGGACACGTCCTCGACCGCGCGCAGGGCGCCGAAGGCGCGCGTCACGCCTTCCAGCACCAGGGCATCGCTGGTGGCGAGCTGGCGCGGGGCGGCGGCGCGAAGCTGGGTGACGGATGCCATGTGGAAGCTTCCGGCGGGATCGGGGGCGGGCCGTGGCCCGCCCCCTTCAGCACGATGGTTACGGGCAGTTCGGCACGTCGCGCGAGCCGAGACCCATCTTCTCGAACTCCTCCTTGGACATGCCGAGGCGCTGGTTCACGCCCGGCACGACCTGGACGACCTTGTTGTAGAAGCTGCCATCGGCGGCCTTGGCAACCTCGGTGACGAAGGTGGTGCCGATGGCCTGGCGGTTCTCGTCCAGCTTCACGTCGCCGGTCGGGGTCTTCAGCGTCATGGTGCTGAGGGCCTGGCGCAGGGCGGCGTGGTTGTTGGACAGGTCGCCCTTCACCATGTCGAGGGCGTCGAGCGCGGCCTTCATGTTGATGTGGTAGACAAAGGCGAACAGCGACGGGCTGGGGAAGCCGTCGGGGTAGTTCGCCTTGTAGTCGGCCACGAACTTCTTCCACTCGGCGCCGTCATAGCTGTCGGCGATGGGGCCGGCGGAGGCGGTGCCGAGCAGGGATTCGCGCCGCTTGCCGCGGTAGTTCAGCACCGTCTGGTCGACCGTGATCGAGCCGCCAACCATCGGCTTGTCGCCGCCGCTCTGCTCGTACTGCGTCAGGAAGTTCACCGCATCGGCGCCGCCCAGCACCACCAGCAGCGCGTCGATGTCACTGGGCAGCCGGGCCATGACGGACGAATAGTCCTTCGCCCCCAGCGGGACCCAGGCCTTGTGCGTGACCCGGCCGCCGGCCTTGCAGTACTCGACCATGAAGCCCTGCACCTGGGAATAGGGGAAGGCATAGTCCTCGGCGATCAGGGCCATCTTCTTGTAGCCCTTGTCCTTGAAGGCGTAGGTGCCGAGGCCGACCATCCACTGCGCGCCTTCCGTGTTGAAGCGGAAGAAGTTGGGCGAGGGATTGACCAGCGTGGTGGCCTGCGCGCCGGAGCCGCCATTGATGAAGGTGACGCCGGGCTGGGTCTTGGAATAGTCCTTGACCGCGATGCCTTCCGAGCCCGACAGCGGCCCGACCAGAATGTCGACCTTGTCCTGCTCGACCAGCTTGCGGGCCGCGTTCACCGCCACATCGGGCCGGGCGTCGGAGGAGGCGCGGATCATCTCGATCTTCTTGCCGGCAACCATGCCGCCGCGCAGCTTGATCGCCAGCTCGGCGCCGCGCATGCCGTCGGCCCCGCCGGCGGCGAACGGGCCTTCCAGCGTGGCCAGCACGCCGATCTTCACGGTATCCTGCGCCGCCGCGCCGAAGGCGAGCAGGCTCGCTCCCAGAGCGATGGCGTAAGCGCTTGTCTTGCCCAACATCGTTTCCTCCTGTCATTGCCGGCGGCCTTCGCGGCCGCCTTGTTGCGTCGAGTGACCCTCCGCCCTAGCCGTTCCGGCGCGCCGGGCGGTTGCGCGCGCCGGGGTTGCGAAACCATGCCCTGATCGGCGACCACCAGCCCAGGAGCCCGTCGGTCGAGAACAGGACGATGGCAAGAAAGACCACGCCGATCACGAGGTTGAAGCGCTCGCGGTCGACCAGATCGATGGCAAAGTTCTGCAGCAGCACGAAGACGACCGCGCCCAGAAAGGGGCCGATCGGGTGGCGCATGCCGCCCAGAACGGCGATGATGAGGATGTTGATCATCCAGCTCGTGCCGACCGAGCCCGGCGTGATCAGCGCGTTGTACCAGACCAGCAGCACCCCGCCGACCGCCGCCAGCAGGGCCGCCACGGCATAGGCGGCGATGCGGATGGCGGTGACGTCGAAGCCCAGCGCCGCCATGCGCCGGGCATTGTCGCGCGTGCCCTGCAGCGCGATGCCGAAGGGCGCGCGCGACAGGTACTTCACGAACAGATAGCCGGCCAGCGCCCAGAACAGGCACAGATAGTAGAAGGGCACGGGCTCGCGGAAATCGACATCCAGCACGGTCGGCGCCAGCACCTGCTGGAAGCCCTGGAAGCCGTTGAACAGCGCGTAGTTCTGCTGGACCAGGTAGAAGAAGGCCACACCGATCGCCAGCGTGATCATGATCGTGTAGATGCCGTCGGTGCGCACCGACAGCCAGCCGATCAGCGTGCCGGCGATCACCGCCACCACCAGCGCCAGCAGCACCGCCAGCCACCACGGCCAGCCCAGGCTGATGGCTGCGGTGCCGCTGACCCCGAAGATCGCCACCACATAGCCGGCGATGCCGGCCACCGTCATCTGCGCCAGCGACAGCATGCCGCCATAGCCGGCAAGGAAGGTGAGCGACAGCGCAATCAGCCCGAGGGCCAGCGACTGGGCGCCGATCTGGAAGGTGAAGAAGGGCGTGGCGAGCAGCGGATAGACAAGGGCGGCGACCAGCACCACGACGTGCCGGAGGCCGATCGCCGCGATCCAGCCGCGCACCGCGCCAGCCGGCGGCGAGGCCTGGCCGGCGCC
>CAZEQG010000350.1:0-3956 GCA_964514295.1 uncultured Alphaproteobacteria bacterium | reverse complement strand
GAGCGGCACCCGTCCGTGCCGCCGGGCGGGCGCGATCTGATCTCCGCCTGGGACCGGCCGGGGGCCTAATCGTCGGCCCCGGCGGGGGCGGGGGCGCGGGCCGGGGCGCTGTCGCCCGGCAGGAACTGCGCCGCCAGGAAGCCCAGCGCCGCCAGCAGGGCGAGGATGATGTAGAGCCAGGCAAGCCCGCCGGTCTGCGCATAGACCAGCGAGACAAGCGGGATGCCGAAGGCGGCGACGCCGAGCGAGAGCACAAACTTCGCCCCGAAGGCCGTACCGCGCCAGCGCGACGGTGTGTATTTCGCCAGCAGGCTGCTCTCGGCCGGCACCAGCATGTTGTTGAACACCACCGCCATCATGGCCGCCCCCACCACTGCCGGGCCCGCAAGCTGGGCGGTGAGCAGCAGGAACGGCACCTGGAGCGCGAAGAACACGGCATAGACGAAGCGCAGCGGATAACGGTCGGCAAGGTGGCCGCCGATCAGGATCGACAGCCCGCCCACCAGATAGATGGCCGACACGGTGGCGCCGGCCGCCATGGCGCCGCGGCCCTCGCCCAGCCTTGTGGCGAACACCTTGGGCAGCGATACCGATGTGGCCTGGTAGATCAGCCCGACGCAGATCATGGTGACCGACAGCACAATGAAGGTGCGCAGCACATCGGCCCGGCTGGGCTCCGCCTCCGGGGCGCGGTCGGGCCGGCCGGCTTCCGCCCTGGCCAGCCCGCGGGTGGTCGCAAACATCGCGATGCCGATCAGCAGCGAGATGGCGCCCGGCACGATGAACGCCGCGCGCCAGCTTATCAGGTCGCTCAGCGTGCCCGCGATCAGGGCCGCGCTGGCCGTGCCAAGGCTGCCGAAAATGCCATTGATGCCAAGCGTCTTTCCGCGGTTCTTCGCGCTCTGCACCAGCCAGGCGATGCCGACCGGATGATAGATCGAGGCGGCCAGCCCGATCGCCGCCAGCCCCAGCATGATCTGCGTCGGCGTGGTGGCAAAACCGGTCAGCACCGCCGCGGCGCCGGTCGCCAGGAAGAAGATCACCATCATGCCGGGGGCGCTCCAGCGGTCGCCCAGCCAGCCGGCCGGCAGCGCCCCGGCGCCGAACAGGATGGCGCCGGGCAGGGCGAGCGCCAGCAGCGCGTCATAGTCGAGCGACATTTCCGGCTCAAGCGCCAGCACCACCGTCGGGTAGAGCAGCATGAAGATGTGCGCGAAGCTGTGCCCGACGTTTGAGTACACCAGGGCCTGCCAGGAGGCGCGATCGGACATGGAACAACTCCGCCAGTGTTCGCGGATCGTACCGTGAGCAGCCGGCAGGGTCCAGCAAAGCCGCCTCAATCCTGGGCTGACCGGCCCGCATGGCGCTTGGCGATGCGGGCATGACTTCGTACCATTGGCGGCCATGCCCGCCCGCCGCGCCGACAGCCCGCCGACCCGCGCCCAGCTTTCCTGGCTGAAGCGCGGTCTCGACCAGCCGGGCGGCAAGCTGCCCTTGTTCGACCGCGCCGGGCAGCGGGTCGGGCCGCGCATCGTCAAGGCGTGCCTGGATGCCGGATGGGCGGAGCCGTGGTTCGCCAACCCGTTGAAGCCGGACTGGCTGGTGTGCAAGCTGACCAGCGCCGGACGGGCCGTGATCGCGGCCGCAAAGGAGCGGAAATGAAGCTGAACGAGCTGATGGCGCTGATCGCCCAGAGCGCGCCGACCGACTGGGTGGTGAACGCCTCGCCGACCTTCCTGTTCCGCCTGGTGCCGGTCCGCGGCGGCCAGGACAACCGCACCCTCGACCTGGAGCTTCAGGAGCACACGGTGGTGATGACCTTCAAGCCGGAGGTCTCGATCTCCATGGCCTATGGCATGGTGCAGGACAAGGAGTTCAAGGACGACTGGGCGATGCGCTTTCCCAACAAGCGCGCGCACACCACCTTCCTCGACATCCTCTATCACGGGGCGCTGGTGTTCCGTGACCACATGGTGGCGGTGGACGGGCTGCGCTGCATCCTGCCGCTGCCGCCGCCCAACCAGGTGCAGCCGCCCTTCGACATTCCCGAGCGCCGCTTGCGGGTGGCCAAGCTGGTGCATGCGCTGGCCGGGCCCGATATCAGCTTCGACCAGTATTTCCAGCGCGTGGGCATGCGGAGCGCCAACCACCCCTGGCCCTGACGGAGGCAGGGCGTGGCCTATGACCTGCAGCGCCTGTCGGTCCTGGTGGTGGACGACAACGACTTTGCCCGCTCGCTGCTTGCCGATGTGCTGATGGCGCTGAAGGTCGGCCAGATCTGGCGGGCAAAGGACGGGGCGGAGGCGATCAAGTTCCTGGCCGGCGGCGTGCCCGGCCAGTCGCCGGCGGACCTGGTGTTCACCGACCTGATGATGCCGCAGCTCGACGGCATGATGCTGCTGCGCTGGATACGCCTGCACCCGGAATCACCGGACCGCTTCCTGCCGGTGGTGGTGCTGAGCGGCGTGGTCGATCCCGGGCGGCTGCGCCAGTGCCGCAACCTGGGGGCGACCGAGATCCTGGCCAAGCCGTTCTCGATCGGCACCATCATCAGCCGGCTGACATCGGTGATCGAGCACCCGCGGCCCTATGTCCAGAGCCTCGACTATTTCGGGCCGGACCGGCGGCGGATGGACAACCAGTATCCCGGTAGCGAGCGGCGGGTGATGCCGGCCGACAAGATCGTGGAGGTGCGGCCCGGCCAGCCGCCGCCCCGGCGCCGGCGCGGCGAGCCGGGCGCGCCCGTCACCGTCTATCGCCTGCCCAACCGGCTGCGCGACAAGGTGCTCGGCATCGGTGGCACCCGCGGCTTCGACCCGATGCTGGTGAAGCTGGCCACGGAAGCGATCATCCGGCGCGAGGATGACTATGCCGACTGGGTGATGGGATCGGTGCAGCGGCTGCACCAGCTCCTGAAGCGGCTGGCGGCGGGCGAGCCGGCGCGCCCGATCCTGAAGGAGATGAACGCGATTGCCCACGAACTGCGCGGGCAGGGCACCACCTTCGGCTATCCCCTGGTCACCCTGTTCTGCCAGTCGCTGTTCGAATTCACCGGCGCCGACCTGCCCCTCGACATGGCCCTTGGCGAGGACGAGCAGACGCTGCTGAAGGCGCATGTCGATGGCGTTCAGGCGGTGCTGGGCGGCAAGGTGAAGGGCGATGGCGGGCCGGTCGGCAAGGAGCTGCGCCACATGCTGACCGCCTCTGTCGCCCGCTACAAGGCGCAGACCTCGGCGTCCGGCCAGGGCTGAGGGCTGGGACGGGGCAGGGGCAGGGCGGCGGCGATCAGCCCACCCCGACGCCGACTGCCCTGATCACCTCGGCCCGGCCGGCCGCCATGTCGTATTTCAGCCGCGGCACCGCCTCGAGGTCGGTGCCGGTGACGCGCACGAAGCGGGCGCCCGCAGGATAGTCGATGGCGTGGATCGCCCCGGTGTCGTAAAGGCCGGCCTTGCCCGGGGTCAGGCGGTAGGTGGTGAGCTTCTCCAGCTTCGCCGCGCCTTCGCCGCTGGCGCCGTCGACCCGCCGGTATTCGCTCATGTCGGTATAGGCCGTCGCCTGGCCATAGATCGCCCAGGAGGTGCCGTGGTCATGCGGCGGCGACACGCGGGCATCCTTGTTCACATGCGCCAGGACCACGAAGTCGAACTCGGGATCGCGGTAGATCTGGTGGGTGCCATAGGGCGCATCGGGGCCGCAGACGGCATCCACGAAGGCTTGGTTCTGCAGCAGCCGTTCCAGGTTGCGCCTGATCTCCTCCTTGCCGCCGCGCCCAGGATCGCGCCGCAGCGCGGCATTGGCGTCCCGGCAGAATTCCTCGAAGCTGTACATGGTCACTCCCTCCCGGAACCGGGCTTCGTCGCTTTGCCCACAAGCCTAGCCCCCGGCCGCGCCGGCGGCAATCGCCGGCGGGCGCGGCTCAGCCGCGCAGCTCCAGCACCACCCCGCAGGCATCC
>CAZEQG010000349.1:0-4008 GCA_964514295.1 uncultured Alphaproteobacteria bacterium | reverse complement strand
CACCAGATCGACACCGCCGCCGCCCTGGCCTGGCGCGACGGCGCCGAGGCGGTGGTCGGGGTCGGCGGCGGCTCGGCGCTTGATGTCGCAAAGCTCGCCGCCGCCATCGCGCCATCCGGCGGCGGCGCGCAGCTCTACCAGTTCTGCGAGAAGCCGCTGCCGGCCAATGGCCTGCCCGCGATCTGCGTGCCCACCACCGCCGGCACCGGCTCGGAGGCGACCCTGACCGTGGTGTTCGCCAATGCCGAGGGCAAGAAGGTCTGGGCCTGGGGGCCGGAACTGGCGGCGCGCAAGGCGGTGCTGGATCCAGGCCTGACGGTCAGCCTGCCGCCCGGGCTGACGGCGGCCACCGGCATTGACGCGCTGGTGCATGCGATCGAAGCCTGCACCAACGCCAACCGCTTTGCCGCCAATGACCTTACCGCCCACGCGGCGATCCGGCTGGTCGCCCGCCACCTGCGGCAGGCGGTGCGCCAGCCGGACGATCTGGAGGCGCGCGAGGGCATGCTGCTGGCCTCCTGTCTGGCCGGGATCGCGATCAACAATGCCGGCACGGCGATCGCCCACAACATCGCCCATGCGCTGGGAACACTGGGCAGGATCCATCATGGCCGGGCGGCCGGGCTCGGCCTGCGCGCCTCGCTGCCCTGGAGCATTGCCGCCAACACCGACGCCTTCGCTGCCGCCGCCGAGGCGCTTGGCGGCCCGCGCGAGGCCGCCGCCCTGCCGGCGCTGTTCGACCGGCTGCTGCGCGAGGTCGGACTCAAGGTGGCGGTGGCCGACGAATTGCCGGGGATCGGCGCCGAGCGCCTCGCCGAGGAGATGGCGCAGCCGGAGAACGAGGCGATGCGCCGGTCATCGGCCCGGCCGTCGGAGGACAAGGACCTGCTTCACCTGGCCCGTGCGGTCCTGGCCGCCGACTGAAGGATTGCCATGAAGATCACCGCCATCGAGATCACGCAGCACCAGCTTCCGCTCGATCCGCCCTTCCATCCGAGCTGGTCGTCGCGGCCAAGGGTGAAGTTCGACGCCACCATCGTGAGGGTGCATACCGACGAGGGGCTGACCGGCATCGGGTCCGGCGACTACATGCTGGGCTTCGCCGGCCACGAGCACCTGTTCATCGGCGAGGATCCGCTGCGCCTGGAGCGGCACTGGCGGGTGATCGACCATATCGGCTTCCACTATGGCCGTTGCTGGCCGCTCGACCTGGCGCTGTGGGACCTGGCCGGCAAGATCGCCGGCCAGCCCTGCTGGAAGCTTCTGGGCGGGCTGTCGGCGCGGCTGCCCTGCTATGCCTCCAGCGGCACCCTGCGCGGCCCGGAGGCGCTGGCGGAGCTGGCCGGGCAGGTGCTGGCGCGCGGCTTCCGGGCGATGAAGATACGCTTCCGCCGCGGCGACTGGCGCGACGACATCCGGGCGCTGGAAGCGGTGAGGAGCGCCGTCGGAGACCGGCTGGAGCTGATGGTGGACTGCAACCAGGGCTGGCGCTTTCCCTGGGACACCATGGCGCCATGGAGCCTGAAGGATGCCCTGACGGTGGGCCGGGAGCTGGAGCGGCTCGGCGTCTACTGGATGGAGGAGCCGCTGCACCGCGCCGACCGCCAGGGCATGCGCGCCCTGCGCCAGGCACTCGACCTGCGCATCGCCGGCGGCGAACTGAACCGCGAGATGAGCGAGTTGCGCGACGTCATCGCCGAAGGCTGCCTTGACGTGCTGCAGCCCGATGCGGTGGCGATCGGTGGCATCACGGGCCTGGCCAAGGTGGCGGCGATGGCGGCGGCGAACAATCTGGTGTTCACCCCGCACACCTGGGGCAATGGCATCGGCCTTTTGGCCAATGCCCATCTGGTGGCCGGCTGCGCCGATCCCAGCTTCCTTGAATTCCCCTGGGACCCGCCGGAATGGACCACCGCCCGCCGCGACTTCATGTTCGCGGCGCCGGTCGAGACCGACGCCGAAGGCTGCCTGGTGCTGGGTGAGGCGCCCGGCCTGGGCTTCGTGCTGGACGAGGCGGCGCTGGCGCGCACGCGGGTGGACGGCGGCACCATAAGGTCGAACAACTGAGCGCGCCGGCTACTGTTCGCCGCCGTCGACGCGCAGCACCTGGCCGGTCACGAAGGCGCCCATCGGCCCGGCGAAGAATTCCACCACCCGCGCCACCTCGTCGACCAGGGCGATGCGCGCCAGCGTGCCCTTTTCGACCAGATGCGCCGGGTCAACCGGCCGGGTGGCGAGGTAGCGCTCGGTGCGGGTGTCGCCCGGCGCGATCGCATTCACCGTGATCTCGTAGGGGCGGAGCTGGTCGGCAAGGCAGCGGGTGAAGTGCTGCGCCCCGGCCTTCGCGACGGCATAGATCGCGCTGTGGCTGCGGGCGCGGAAGGCGGCGACGGAGCTCAAGGTCACGATGCGGCCGCGCCGGCGCGCCATCATGCCTTGGGCCACCTTCTGGCAGACGAAGATGGTGCTGTGCAGGTTGCGCTCGATCACCGCGCGCACATCCGTCTCGCTGATGTGCACCACGTCGTTCGGATCGGGCTTGCCGCCGGCAGCGGCGATGTCGCCGCCGGCATTGTGCACCAGGATGTCGATCGGGCCGAGCCGCTGTTCCGCTTCACCGACCACCCGCGCTACATCCTCGGTTCGCGTGAGGTCGCCCAGCAGCCGCGCCACCCTTACCCCGTGCTCGGCCGCCAGTTGCGCCGCCACCTCGCTGAGGCTCTGGCTGCCGCCATATTCGGACGGGCCGTGCTCGCGCATGCCGTGCAGCGCGATATCGCAGCCCAGCGCCGCCAGCCTGGCCGCGAAGGCGCGTCCCAGTCCCCGGCCACCCCCGGTGACAAGCGCCACCTGTCCCGCCAGCATACGCTCAGCCATGCATCCTCTCCCGTTGCTTTCGTAGATGTTGGTGCCGGCGCCGGCCGGCGCGGCTCATGTTCCGGAGGCCTCGCGCAGCCAGGCGAGGGCGTCGCGCCGACGGGCGAAGACGCGCACCGTCCGGCGATGGCCGAACAGCGCCTCGACGCGCTGCGCCGCCATGATGCTGTCAGGGTCGTCCGGCGCCGTGACCAGGGCCATGACGCCGCGCTCGCCACGCTCCAGCAGCGTCAGGATATGGGCACGCGACGCGGCGGCGATCGCGTTCAGCGCCTCGAAGGTCACGCCGGCCCCGCCGCGGCGAAGGTCGATCAGCAGCGGCAGCAGCCGGTCGCGTGTCCGCGCCACCCGCCACAACTCCTGCAACGGGCCAAGGCAGAGCGCGGCATCGAAGCCCTCGCCGAAGACATATTCCAGCCGGTCTTCATGCAGTGTCACCACCAGTCCGGGAAGGTCGAGCCGCTGCATCGCTGCGTGCGCCATGGTCGCCGGTGCACCGGCCGCCGGCGATGGGTCAGGCCGGCCTGGGATCGATCGGGGTGACCGCGCCGCAGGCCGCCTCGATCACTTCCCCGGCCGCCAGGACGACGTCTTCGCGAAAGCGCGGGCCGACGATCTGCGGGCCGACCGGCAGCCCGTCCACCACCGCCGACGGCACCACCAGCACCGGCACCGGCAGGGCCGAAAGCGCCGTCTGCGGCGCCTGCGCGGCCATCAGGCGCTCGATGCCCTCGGGCGTGAGGTCGAGGTCGACCGGCAGCGCCGGCTCGGCCGAGACCGGCAGCAGCACCACCGGGTACCTGGCCAGGAACAGCTCCCAGTCATGGGCCAGGCTGTCGCGCTCGGCCAGGGCGGAAAGCATGCGCTCCATGCCGCCGCGCGGCCAGGCGGCGCGGAACAGGGCCATGGACTGGCGGGTGGCCGGATCGCCCACCTGCTCGACCACCGGCAGCAGCGGATCGATCACATCGTCCATGATCAGGGTCTTCCACAGCTCCGTCAGCCGCGCCATGCCGGGCGGCTCCACCGCCTCGACGGCATAGCCGGCATCCTCCAGCGCCCTGGCCGCCCGCTGCATGGCGGTGCGCACGGCCGGCGTGGCGGCCAGCCCGTCCGGCGCCTCGCAGTAGG
>CAZEQG010000348.1:0-4014 GCA_964514295.1 uncultured Alphaproteobacteria bacterium | reverse complement strand
CCCCCACCTGGGCGGCGGCCGGGCGGGGCAGCGTTGCCGCCAGGCCGAGCGCCAGGGCGAGGGCGATGGCCCAACGGCCGGTGCCGGCCGCCATCAGCGGAACCTGTCGTTCGGCAGCACCTTCTCCACCGGGGCGGTCGGCGCCGGGATCGAGAACGCCGACAGGGCGGCGAAACCCAGCGCCAGCAGGCCGATGACGGCGATGACGGCGAACAGCGCGAACTTCACGGCGGACAAGGCCCCTTCATTTCCCGCGGCGGACCCGCTAAGAGCGTCGACTGCGGAACGCTGGACGACAATCGTGGCGGCAGTTGGACAAGGTAGCGCCGTGGTGGCGGCCCTGCAATCGGCGCTCGACCGGCCGATCGTGCTGGTGGGGCTGATGGGGGCGGGCAAGAGCGCGATCGGCCGGCGGCTGGCGAACCGCCTGGGCCTGCCCTTCGCCGATGCCGACACCGAGATCGAGACGGCCGCCGGCCTGACCATCGAGGAGATCTTCGCCCGCCATGGCGAAGCCGAGTTTCGCGAGGGCGAGAAGCGGGTGATCGCGCGGCTGCTGGAGCCTCCCCTGAAGGTGCTGGCGACCGGCGGCGGTGCCTTCATGGCCGAGGAGACGCGGGCGCGCATCCGCCAGCACGGCATCTCGATATGGCTGCGCGCCGACCTGGACCTGGTGCTGGAACGGGTCGGCCGGCGTTCCAACCGGCCGCTGCTGAAGCAGGGCGATCCGCGCCAGATCATGCAGGCCCTGATCGCCAAGCGCCATCCGGTCTACGCCGAGGCCGACATCGTGGTCGACAGCGACGCCGGGCCGCTGGAGCGCATGGTCGACCGGGTGGTGCGGGCGCTGGCCCGCCACCTTGGCGTCGACGTGGAAACGGAGAAGGCATGACCGTCGAGACGATCGCCGTCGGGCTGGGCGAGCGGGCCTATGACATCCTGGTCGGCGAGGGGCTGCTGGCCGAGGCGGGGGCGCTGCTGGCGCCGGTGCTGGCCCGGCCGCGGGTGGTGGTGGTCAGCGATGCCACGGTCGCCGGGCTGCACCTGCCGGCGCTCAGCCGGGCGCTGACGGCGGCCGGCATCGAGATCGCCGGCGAGGTGGTGCTGCCCCCCGGCGAGGCGACCAAGGACTTCGCCCATCTGGAACGCCTGGTCGACGGGCTGCTGGCGGCCCGGGTGGAGCGGCGCACCACCGTGGTGGCGCTGGGCGGCGGCGTGATCGGCGACATTGCCGGCTTCGCCGCCGCGATCACGCTGCGCGGCCTGCCGGTGGTGCAGATCCCGACCACGCTTCTGTCCCAGGTCGACAGCGCCGTCGGCGGCAAGACCGCGATCGACACCCCGCGCGGCAAGAACCTGGTCGGCGCCTTCCACCAGCCGCGCCGGGTGCTGTGCGATGTCGGCCTGCTTGCCACCCTGCCGCGGCGCGAGCGCCTGGCGGGCTATGCCGAGGTGGTGAAATACGGGCTGATCGACCGGCCGGCCTTCTACGACTGGCTGGAGGGGGCCGGCCCCCGGCTGATCGACGGCGATGCCGCCACCGCGCGCCGGGCGGTGGCGGAGAGCTGCCGGGCCAAGGCCGAGATCGTTGCCCGCGACGAGCAGGAGACCGGCGACCGCGCCCTGCTTAACCTGGGGCACACCTTCGGCCATGCCCTGGAGCTGGCGGTCGGCTTCGGCGACCGGCTGCTGCATGGCGAGGCGGTGGCGATCGGCATGGTGATCGCCTTCGATCTCTCGGTGCGCCTGGGCCTGTGCCCGGGGCAGGATGCCATGCGGCTGCGCCGGCACCTGCAGGCGGTCGGCCTGCCGGTGTCGCCGGCTGGGCTGGTGCCGGGGCTGGCGCCGGAGCGGCTGATCGACCTGATGGCGGCCGACAAGAAGGTGAGCGACGGCCGGCTGACCTTCATCCTGGCCCGCGGCATCGGCCAGGCCTTCATCTCCCGCGATGTCGAGCCGGCCGCCCTGCGCCAGCAGCTTGCCCTCGCGCTCGCGCCCTGATTGGTCCATCATTCCAGGTTATTGACCCCGATAACGGGGCGCTGACCGGGAGGACACCAGGATGCATCGCCGTATCGTGCCGGATATCGTGCGCGACCAGACCGTGGTCACCGTCGCGCCCAATGACAGCGTGCGTGAGGTTGCCGAGCTGATGGCGCGGCAGCGTATCGGCGCCGTCGTGGTGGCCAGCGCCGAGGCGCCGCTGGCCGGCATCTTCACCGAACGCGATGTGCTGACGCGGGTGGTGGCGCGCGGCCTGGACCCGTCCGCCACGCCGGTCGGCACGGTGATGACCGCCAACCCCGACACGGTCGCCCCCGACAGCCTGGCGATCGAGGCGCTGACCATGATGTCGCAGCGCGGCTACCGCCACCTGCCGGTGATGGCCGGGGGCACCGTGGTCGGCATGGTCTCCATCCGCGACCTCTATGCCGCCGTCAAGCATGAGCTGGAGGAGGACATCCAGGAGCGCGAGGCCTTCATGTTCGGCAGCGGCTACGGCGCGCAGGCGAGCTGAGGGAAGCGTCGGCGGGTTGACCGGCGGGCGCGGCTCCGTGATGCTGCGCTGCAAGAGGAGACCGCCATGCCGCTGCCCCAATCCGCCGAGCGCGAGCTGATGCATACGCGCAGCATCGAGCTGCGCGGCTACCGGCGTGCCGACGGGCTGTGGGACATCGAAGGCCATCTGACCGACGTCAAGAGCTACAGCTTCGACAACCAGTGGCGCGGCGTGGTGAAGGCCGGCGAGCCGCTGCACGACATGTGGCTGCGCCTGACCCTGGACGAGGATTTCGTGGTGCGCGACGTTGCCGCCTCCACCGACCGCAGCCCCTACCCGGAATGCCCGGCGATCACCCAGGCCTTCCGGGTGCTGATCGGCGAGAAGATCGCCAGCGGCTGGACCAACCGCACCCGCGAGCTGCTCGGCGGCGTGAAGGGCTGCACGCATCTGGTGGAACTGCTGGGACCGATCGCCACCACCGCCTTCCAGACCATGTGGCCGCTGCGCGCCCGCAAGGCCGATGCGGTGGCGCCCGGCGGCCGCCGGCCGCGGCCCGGGCTGATCGACACCTGCCACGCGCTTGCCGCCGACGGCCCGGTGGTGGAACGGACCTGGCCGGAGTTCCACCTGAAGCGCCCGGGCGCAGCGTGATCGCGGCCACACTGTTGCCGTGCCGCAACAGCCGGTGGCGGTCGGCGTGGATCCAGGCCCTCGGCGGTTTACGGCGCTTGCCGCCTGGGCTACAAGAAGCCATCTGCGAATATCGTGTGCTGCAGGATTTTCCGTTGGCGCAGGCGATGCGAGGAACAGAGACCATGACGACGCGCTCCCTTCTGATGGCCGCTGCGGTTGGCGCCCTGCTGGTGCCGGCGGCGGCCTCCGCCCAGGCCCCGTCGGGCATCTATGTCGGCGGCGCTGCCGGCGTGTCGCTGCCCAATGATTCCGACCTGGAGGGACCGGCGGTAGGCGTTTTCCCGGCCCTGAACACCAGTGCCGACCTGAACACCGGTGCCGCCATCAACTTCAGCGTCGGCTACCGTTTCGACATGGGGCTGCGGCCGGAGCTGGAGTTTGGCTGGAAGCGCAACAGCGTCGACGATATCGGCGGCAATTCGGCCAGCGGCTCGGTGCGCAGCCTGTCGGCGATGGCCAACCTGCTCTACGACATCCCGGCCGGGATGGGGGATATCTACCCCTATGTCGGCGCCGGCATCGGCCTCGCCCGTGTCAGCTTCGACAATGTCAGCCAGGGCGGCGAGACCATCGACGACAAGAGCACCGACTTTGCCTATCAGGGCATCGCCGGCCTCGGCTACCGCCTGTCGGACACGCTCGACCTGTCGCTCGACTACCGCTACTTCGCGGTGCCTGACATCGACGTGAACTCGAACCGGCGGGCGGTCGACACCGAGTACCGCTCGCATCTGGTGATGCTGGGCCTGCGCTACACCTTCGCCGCGCCGAAGCCGGCGCCGGTGGCTGCCCCGTCCCCGCCGCCGCCGCCGCCCCCG
>CAZEQG010000347.1:0-4063 GCA_964514295.1 uncultured Alphaproteobacteria bacterium | reverse complement strand
CCGCCGGGCTGGTGCTGGCCGCCGCCGGCCGGCTGTCGGCCCGGCTTGGCCACCGCGGCGCGGCAGCGGCTACTCCTTGAAGGCCGCCTCGCGGGTGCGGCGGATGTTGGGCAGGATGATGGTCACCAGCAGCAGCACCGACAGCAGCAGCACCGTGGCGCTGATCGGCCGGGTCAGGAAGGTGGTGGCGTCGCCGCGCGCCAGCAGCATGGCGCGGCGGAAATTCTCCTCCATCATCGGCCCCAGCACGAAGCCCAGCAGCAGCGGGGCGGGCTCGCAGCCGATCTTGCGCAGGAGATAGCCCATTACCCCGAAGCCGCCCATCAGCATGACCTCGAACCACGAGTTGTTCACGCTGTAGACGCCGATGCAGCAGAACATCAGGATCGCCGGGAACAGGAAGCGGTAGGGCACCTTCAGCAGGCTGACCCAGATGCCGACCAGCGGCAGGTTGATCACCACCAGCAGCAGGTTGCCGATCCACATGCTGGCGATCATGCCCCAGAACAGCTCGGGCTGTCGGGTCATCACCTGGGCCCCGGGCTGGATGCCGTGGATGGTCATCGCCCCCATCATCAGGGCCATCACCGGGTTGGCCGGAATGCCCAGGGTCAGGAGCGGGATGAAGGAGGTCTGGGCGCCGGCATTGTTGGCGCTCTCAGGCGCTGCCACCCCCTCGATCGCCCCCTTGCCGAAGCGCGACGGGTCCTTCGCCACCTTCTTTTCCAGCGTGTAGGCGGCAAAGGACGACAGCACCGCACCGCCGCCCGGCAGCACGCCAAGGATGGTGCCGATGCCGGTGCCGCGCAGCACGGCACCCCAGCTCGCCCGGAAATCCTCGCGCGTCGGCCACAGGCGCTCGATCCTGGCCATCACCTGGCGGCTGGAGCGCTGCTCCAGGTTCGAGATCACCTCGGCGATGCCGAACAGGCCCATCGCCAGCGGCACGAAGCCGAGCCCATCGGCCAGTTCGTAGATGCCGAAGGTGTAGCGCAGCGTGCCCGAGTTTACATCCGTGCCGACCATGCCCAGGAGCAGCCCCAGCAGCACCATGGCCACCGCCTTGATCGCCGAGCCGCTGGCCAGCACCACCGCCGCCACCAGGCCGAACACCATCAGCGCGAAATAGTCGGCAGCCCCGAACTGCTGGGCGAAATCGGTCAGCAGCGGGCTGAGGAAGGCGATGAACACCGTCGCCACCGAGCCGGCCACGAAGCTGCCCAGGGCGGCCACGGCCAGGGCAGAGCCGGCCCGGCCCTGGCGGGCCATCTGATAGCCGTCGAGGCAGGTGACGACCGAGGAGGACTCGCCCGGCAGGTTCACCAGGATCGCCGTGGTCGAGCCGCCATACTGGGCGCCGTAGTAGATGCCGGCCAGCATGATCAGCGCACCCACCGGCGTCAGGTAGAAGGTGATCGGCAGCAGCATCGCCACCGTCGCCACTGGGCCGATGCCCGGCAGCACGCCGATCAGCGTGCCGATCAGCACCCCGGCAAAGCAGAACATCACGTTCTGCAGGGTCAGCGCGATGCCGAGGCCCAGCGACAGGTGTTCGAGGGTTTCCATCATCGCGGCAGCAGGGTTATCGACAGTTCAAGGGCATGGATGAACAGCCCGGCCGAAAGCGCGAGCAGCCCGGCCGTCAGCACCAGGCATTCGCGCCAGCGGAATTCCGGCCCGGCGAAGGTGCCCAGCGCGATCAGCGCCGAGCCCGCCAGCAGCAGCCCGCCGCGTTCGACCAGCAGGGCAAAGGCAAGGATGGCCAGCGTGATCAGCCCCAGGGCCCGCGGCTGCAACGCCTCGATCGGCGCCGGCTGGCGCCACAGGCTGCGCAGGGCCACGACGGCGCCGAGCAGGATCAGCGCCCAGCTCAGCACCACCGGCATGAAGCCGGGCCCCATGCGTCCGGCGGTGCCGACGGCAAGCTCGCCGCCGAACAGCAGCCCGGCCGCGCCGAACAGCGCGAAGGCAAGGCCGGACAGGACGTCCCGGTCGATCAGCCTGGCCATCGCTCAGCCCGGCCAGCCATAGACGGCAAGCGTGGTCTCCCCCGCCTTCAGCCGCTCGATGATCGCCGCCTCCTTGGCCTCGCGCTCCGCCGAGGCGGCGACGGCGGCCTCGGCCAGCGCGGCCGGGATGGCGACCACGCCGTCGGCATCGCCGCGCAGAAGGTCGCCGGTGGCGATCGCCACATCGCCGATCAGGATCGGCTCGCCCAGCCTGCCGCGGGCGCCGAAATCCTTGCCGGTGCCGCGCATGCACAGGCCCCGCGCGAAGACCGGAAAGCCAATGGCGCCCAGCAGGTCGCCGTCGCGCACGCAGCCATCGATCACCAGCCCCGCCAGCCCGCGGACCTTCGCCGCCGTCGACATGATCTCGCCCCAGTAGCCGGCCTCGAACACGCCGCCGACGCTGGCCACCAGCACCGCCCCGGCGGGGGCTGCGGCGATGGCGCGGTGGAGCCAGAGGTTGTCGGCCGGCGGCCCCTGCACCGTGAAGGCCGGGCCCGAGACCTGGAAGCCGGGCGCCATCGGCTTGATGGCGCTGGGCAGGGCACCGATCTTGCCCGCCGCCTCGTGGATGGTGGAGGCACCGAAGCGGGCGGCGCGCGTGTAGAGATCGCCGGTCATGCCCCCGCCCTCTTCTGCAGGGCGTGGTAGCGGAACTGCCGCCGCGCCTCGTCGAGCCTGAGGCCGCCGCGCACGGCCGCCCGGATCTGCTCCTCGGCGGCGTGGATCTCCTCGGCGGCGGCCAGCACCGCCTCCTCATGCGCGCGCGGGATCACCAGCACCCCGTCGGCATCCCCGCGCAAAAGGTCGCCCGGCGCCACCCGCGCCTCGCCGATGTTGACCGGCACGCCCATCTTTTCCACCTGCACGCGGTCCTTGCCGGTGCGCATCCAGTGGGCCCGGGAATAGACCGGATAGCCGAGCCGCCGGCACAGCGCCACGTCGCGGCAGATGCCGTCGATCACGGTGCCCGCGAGCTGGCGGCGGTGGGCCACCTCGGTCAGGATGTCGCCCCACACCGTGGCGTCGAGCCGGCCGCCATTGTCCAGCACCACGGCATGGCCGTCGGGCACATCGTCGATATAGTCGCCGACCGTGCCCGAAGGGGTCTCCGCTGGGCCGTAGAGGATGGTGAAGGCCCGCCCGGCCAGGGTGAAGCCGGGGTCGCGCGGCTGCAGCCCATGGCACTGCCCGGCGATGCCCAGCCGGTCGAGCGCGTCGCTGATCGTCGCGGTATCCAGCCGGGCCGCCCGGGCGACATTGGAATCCATGGCCTTCATCCCCTCAGCATGTGTTCGTAGTCCGCCCCCATCACCTCGTGGATGGGCTTTCCCGCAAGCAGCGCCCGGGCCATCGCGGCTTCGCGCGCGGCGATCGCCTCGGCGGCATCGAGTACCCTCAGGATGTCGCCGGCGGCGATGAAGACGGCCGCGCTGCCGTCGGCGATCACATAGTCCCCGGGGCTGACCGCGACGGCGCCGATGGTGACCGGCACGTCGGTTGCCGCCTCGACGATCCGCCCGCGTGCGGTCCGCGCCGTGGCGGACCGGCCATAGACCGGAAAATCGAGTTGGCGTGCCTCGTCGACGTCGCGCACCGGGCCGTCGGCAACGACCCCCGCCACCCCCTTCAGCTTGGCGCCGAGCGACAGGATGCCGCCCCAGGAGCCGCAGTCAATGCCGCTCAGCTGCTCGACCACGATGATGTCGCCGGGGCTGCTGGCCGCGATCGCCGCGCAGCCGAGATGGACCGGCGGCCCCTGGCGAGGCGGCGCCCGGTCGCTGGCCACCAGCTTCACGGTGTGGATGCGCCCGGCGATGCGGCGGGCGACGGACAGCGGCGGCAGGCCGCTGACGGCGCCGGCGAGCCCCAGCTTGTCCAGCGCATCGGAGACGGCGCAGGCATCGAGCCGGCCAAGCCGCCAGGCCGGATCGCTGATGTCGGTCATGCTGCAAGCCTCCCAGTCGCCTCATGGTGAGCCCGTCGAACCATGAGGCGTGGCACCGCCGGTGCGGCCGCCTCGCCCTTCGACGGGCTCAGGGTGAGGCGGAATG
>CAZEQG010000346.1:0-4067 GCA_964514295.1 uncultured Alphaproteobacteria bacterium | reverse complement strand
GCTTCAGGGCGAGCTGGCGGCCGGCAAGCCGATGGCCGCCGTCGCCGAGGCAGCCGGCCTGCCGCTGGTCCAGAGCGAGCCCTTCACCCGGCTCGGCCAGGGCCTGGGCGGCGCCTCGCCCCTGCTGGTCGGCCCCGCCTTCCGCCTGAAGCCGGGCGACAGCGAGATCGTGGCAACGGCAACCGGCGCCGTGCTGCTGCGCCTGAAGGAGGTGCTGCCCCAGGCCACCCCCGATCCCGCCACCACCACGGCCCTTGCCGGACAGCTGCGCAGCGGCCTTTCTTCCGATCTGCTCGCCGCCTTCGCCGAAGGGCTGCGGGCCGAGTTTCCCGTGCGCGTGAACGAGCGCGTGCTCTCCCAGCTCTTCGCATCGCCATGACCATCGAACCCGCCTTCGACGCCTTCGCCGCCAGCTATGCCGCCGGCCGGCCGCAGGTCGCCTGGACCCGGCTGGTCGCCGACCTGGAAACCCCCGTCTCCGCCCTGATGAAGCTGGCCGACGGCCAGCCCTTCAGCTTCCTGCTGGAATCGGTGGAGGGCGGAGCGGTGCGCGGCCGCTACAGCTTCATCGGGCTGAAACCCGACGTGATCTGGCGCTGCCGGGGCGGCCAGGCAGAGATCAACCGGCGCGCCCGGATCGACCTGAACGCCTATGAGCCCTGCGGCGACACGCTCGCCTCGCTGCGCAGCCTGGTTGCCGAGTGCCGCATCGACACGCCGGCCGAGCTGCCGCCGATGGCGGCCGGCCTGTTCGGCTACATGGGCTATGACATGGTCCGCCTGATCGAGCGGCTGCCGGAAAAGAACCCAGACGATCTCGGCATCCCCGACGGGATGCTGATCCGCCCGACCGTGCTGGCCGTGTTCGACCGGCTGGAGGATATCGTCACCGTCGTCACCCCGGTGTGGCCGCAGCCCGGCCTGTCGGCGGAGGCCGCTTATGCCCGGGCCGGCGAGCGGCTGGCCGATGTGGTGGCCGATTTCGCCCGCAGCCTGCCCCACCGCCGCGAGGCGACGAGCGCCTATTCCAGCCTGGAGGCACGGCAGAACACCACGCGCGAGCAGTACATGGCGATGGTGCAGAAGGCGAAGGACTACATCCACGCCGGCGACGCCTTCCAGGTGGTGCCCTCGCTGCGCTTCTCGGTGCCCTTCGACCTGCCGCCGCTGGCGCTCTACCGCTCGCTGCGCCGGCTGAACCCCTCGCCCTTCCTGTTCTATCTCGATTTCGGCGGCTTCGCCGTGGTGGGCTCCAGCCCCGAGATCCTGGTGCGCCTGCGCGACGGGGTGGTGACCATCCGCCCGCTGGCCGGCACCATCCGCCGCGGCGGCACCCCGCAGGAGGATGCGGCCCTGGCCCAGCAGCTCCTGAACGATCCGAAGGAGCGGGCCGAACACCTGATGCTGCTGGATCTCGGGCGCAACGATGTCGGCCATGTGGCCGCCATCGGCAGTGTCGAGGTGAAGGAGCAGTTCGTGGTGGAGCCCTATTCCCACGTCATGCACATCGCCTCCCATGTCGAAGGGCGGATCCGGCCCGGGCTGGATGCCATCGACGCCCTGTTCGCCGGGTTCCCCGCCGGCACGGTCTCTGGCGCGCCGAAGGTGCGGGCGATGGAGATCATCGAGGAGATCGAGGTGTCGCGCCGCGGCATCTATGCCGGCTGCATCGGCTATTTCGCCGCCAATGGCTCGATGGACACCTGCATCGCCCTGCGCACGGCCCTGGTGAAGGACGGGCTGGTGCACATCCAGGCCGGGGCCGGGGTGGTGGCCGATTCCGACCCGGCCACCGAGTATCAGGAATGCGTGACCAAGGCCAAGGCACTGGTCCGTGCGGCCGAGGAGGCGGTGAAGTTCGCCGCCCGTCGCTGACGCCGCGGGGGCCGGTGAGCCGAGGGGCGCTGGTGCGGGCGGGGGGGATCGAACCCCCACTCCCTGCCGGGAAGCAGATTTTCGTACCACTTCGGCTTTCGCCGCCGGCCGCGCCCGGCGCGGCGTTCGTGGTCTGGACTATCCCTTCGCCATCGCCCGGTTCCGGGCCTTAGGCGCCGCCCGTCTAGTCTCTACACCTTCCCGGCCAGGCCGGGCTTGGCTCGGGATCAGCACGGCGCCAGGGCACCCCAGCCTTCCCCGAATTTGAGCGGTTCTGCACCGGCGGTTTCCCGCCGGGCACTCCCTTGAAGTCTGCTGCGTCTACCGATTCCGCCACGCCCGCACACCACCCAGCCCTGGCCCGGCCATCACCGGCCGGCACCACCGCCTGTGTAACAGATGATGACAGATGGGCGCAGCGCAATCGCGCGTAACCCTGTTTCAGCCCATCCACACCTTGCGCCACCTATGCTTCGCCCAGCGCCAGAACGGCGCGGGCCCGGCCGAGCCGGCGTCAGACGGCAGGAAATGCCCATCGGCAGGTTGCGTTGGTAGTTTTTGCCGCGAATGCAATCGCGGTTATTTGTGTTTATAAATATTTTCTAAATACTACTTAGTTTTATTGGCACAATATTTGAATCCCAATAAAACACCGGTAATGTCGCCGGTGAGACTGACAGGAGAGTACAGATGATCTCTTCGATCGGACGCGGCGCGGATAGCGTGGATCTGGCCAGCCTGAAGCAGATGCGCGAGCAGATGTTCTCGAAGCTGGATGCCGATGGCGACGGCAAGGTCACCGCCGCCGAACTGCAGGAGGCCGAGAAGTCGGGCAATGGCCGCGGCCCCTCGGCGGCCGGGATACTGAAGACGCTGGATGGCGACGGCGATGGCGCGATCACCAAGGCCGAGACCGAAAGCGCCTTCGCGCAGCTCGACAGCAAGATGAAGACGGTGCTGATCGGGGCCCAGGAATCCGCCGGCCGGCCCGCCGGCGGCCGCGGCGGCGACATGAAGGGTCCCCCGCCGGCGCCCGAGGAGGTGTTTGACGCGCTGGACACCAACCAGGATGGCTTCGTCGATGCCGAGGAGCTCAGCCAGCAATCGGACGGCCCTTCGGCCGACGAGCTGCTGGCCCTGTTCGACAGCGACGGCGACGGCAAGATCTCCGAACAGGAGCACAAGAACGGCGGCGAGCAGATGGCCGAGGCGCGCGGCCCAGGCGGCCCGCCGCCGAGCCAGGAGCGGCCAGCGCAGGCATCGGCGGCGGCGAAGCTGTCGAGTGCGGATGCCATGGCCCTGATCGCTGATCTGGCGGCCCGGCTGCAGGCGGGCGGAACGGCCGGCTGAACCGGCAGGCGGCGTAGGGTGGATCCTGGCGGATCCGCCCTACGCTGGCAGCGGCAGTTCCACGCAGGCGACCAGACCGCCGCGCCGCCGATTGGCGAGGCGCACATCGCCACCGTGGGCGCGCAGGATGTTGCGCGCCACCGCTAGGCCGAGGCCGCTGCCGCCGCCCGCCCAGCCCCGCGCTTCCCCGCCGCACGCCGCTTGACCGCGCGCCTGATCGAGCCGTCGGAATGGCTTGAACACATTCTCCCGCTCGGCTTCCGGAATGCCGGGGCCGCGGTCGGCGACCATCAGGCGCAGGCCCCCAGGCTGCCGGCGCAACAGCACCACGGCGCCACCACCGCCGTGGCGCAGCGCGTTTTCCACCAGGTTGGCAAGGGCGCGCTTCATGCCGACAGGCTGGCACAAGGCCACCGCGTGGCGCGGCCCGCAATAGCGCGCCCGCCGGCCAAGATCGGCCATGTCGTCGCAGACGGAGGCGGCGAGGGCGGCCAGATCGGTCGGCACCGCGCGCTCCAGATGCGCGTCATGGGCGGCAAAGGACAGCGTGTCGCCGATCATCGCCTCCATGGCGGCGATGTCGCGCAGCATCGCGGCGCGCTGGCCGGCATCGTCAATGAACTCCGCCTTCAGCCTGAGCCGCGTCAGCGGCGTGCGCAGATCGTGGGAGATCGCCGCCAGCATCAGCGTGCGGTCGTCGACGAAACGGCGCAGGCGTTCAGCCATCTGATTGAAGGCCCGGGCGATGGTGCGCAGTTCCAGCGGGCCGGCCTCGGGCACCGGCGGCAGCCGGCGGTCTATGCCGATGCGCTGCGCGGCCGCCGCGAGCGCGGCCAGCGGCC
>CAZEQG010000345.1:0-4076 GCA_964514295.1 uncultured Alphaproteobacteria bacterium | reverse complement strand
AGCGCTCGCCGAGGCCCGGGCGCTGCTCGCCGCCCGCGGCGCCGCGGCGGCGGGCTAGCGAAAGCAGGGAAGGGGGAAGGCCGGATGTCGGAAGCACAGTCCGATCCGCTGAACGAGCTGATGGGAAGGCTGTCGGTGCTGGTGGTGGAGGACGAGGGGTTCTTCCTGCGTCTTGCCCAGACGGTGCTGAAGCAGCTTGGCGTGCAGAACATCGTGACGGCGCGCGACGGGATCGAGGCGCTGCAGATCCTCAACAGCCCGGCCGCGCCGCTGATCCACCTCATCATCTCCGACTGGGAGATGCCGAAGATGAGCGGGCTCGGCCTGCTGAAGGAGGTGCGCCGCACCCGCCCGGCCATGCCCTTCCTGATGCTGACCGCGCACGCCACCGAAGCCTTCGTGCGCACCGCCAAGGACAACGGCGTCGACGCCTATGTCATCAAGCCCTTCTCGCCCGCCGACCTCGGCCGCCGCATCAAGGGCATCTTCCAGCAGCGCTGACCGGCACCGCCTGCCGGCCCGCCCACCACCGCGGCGCTGTTGACACCGGAGCCCTGGCGCCCTATCACCCACCCCCTGTGGCGGAGTAGCTCAGTTGGTTAGAGCACGGGAATCATAATCCTGGGGTCGGGGGTTCAAGTCCCTCCTCCGCTACCATTCGGCCCCACGCGGGATGAGGACGTGGCGGCGCGCCGGCATCGGCCAAGCGGGGGCCGCGCGGTCAGAACACCTTGCCGAAATAGAGGTAGCTGGCGGTGCGCCCGCCATCGCCATGGCCGATGGCGAGGTAGCCGGCGCCAAGCGGGGTGTCCGCGCCGATGAACAGGCTGCCACCGAATGCGTTGCGCTCGAAGGCGGCGTCGCTGCCGGCGCCATCCAGGCGGGCCGCCTCGAAGGAGCCGCCGGCATAGAGCGGCAGGTCGAAGAACAGGGGCGTCCGCTCGGTCAGCCGGCGCATGTAGACCAGGTTGCCGCGCAGCAGGTTTTCGCTCGACAGCTCGTTGCGGGTGTAGCCTGAAAGGCTGAACAGGCCGCCGACCTGCAGGCGGTCATAGGTCGGCAGGTCGCCGCTGAGGCTGGTGCCGCCGGAAATGCCGGCGACCACGGTGTTCGCCCCCCAGGTCAGCGCCGTCAGCGCCCCGCCCTCGAAGCGGGTGTACTCGTCCGACGCGCCGATCTCCTCGAAGGAGGTGGTGACGGACATGCGGATCAGGCTGCCGTCATTGGGGAAGTTCACGTTGTCGAGGGTGTCATAGACCATGCGCGCCTCGGCGGCCGCGATGGTGAAGGAGCCGGTCTCGCCGCCGGCCCCGGTGCCCGTCCGCCGGTCGACATTGCCCGCCCCCCAGCGCAGGCCGATGCGGGTATCGAGGTCGCTGTCCCACTCGCGCCCGAAGAACAGGCCGATATCGCCGCGGCTGGTGCGGAACTCGCTCGCCGAGCCATCGCCCGAGACGACGCGCACGTCCGAACGGTTGTAGGAGAGCAGCGGCAGGGCGTAGAAGCCGGTCTCTGCCTGCAGCGGCTGGTAGAACTCGGAGACCAGGCGCTGGGTGTCGCCGATCGACACCTCGTTGCGCAGCTCGGCGCCATAGGCGTTCAGCGCCGTCAGCGTCAGGCCGAAGCCCAGCGCATAGGTGCTGTCACCATCGAAATCGCTCTCCATGGCCACGCCGAGGCGCAGATAGTCCTTGGCCCAGGCCTTCTCGGTGGCGGTGACATGCAGCCCGGTGCGGCCATCCCGCTCGACCAGGGCATAGTCGATCTGCTCGTAAAGGCCGGAGCCGTAGAGGCGGGTGAAGTCCTCCTCGATCTGGCGGGTGTCGAGCGGTGCGCCAATCTGCTGCCGGATGCTCGCGCGCAGGCGCCGGTCGGCGATCTTGGTTCGGTTGTCGAGCGTGATGAAGGAGATGACGGGCGCCTGCTGCGCCGCCGGCATCCTGGCCGCCACCTCGGCACGGTAGGTTGCGGCCGGCGCCGCCAGCAGGCGCAGGCGGTCAGCAGCGGCGCGGGCGGCCACCTCGCCGGGGCCGATCATCTCCAGGATCTTGTCAAAGTCGGCGGAGCCGCGGGTGCCGAGATCGGGGCGGATCAGGATGTCGCGCGGGCTGAGGCTGGCGAGCTGGATCTCGGCATTCTGCTGGATCAGCACGCTCAGCATCTGGCCGGCGATGTCGATGCTGGAACGCAGCTGCTCGCGCGATTTCAGCACCGTCGGGATGTCGACGACGATCAGCACCTCCGCCCCCATGGCGCGGGCGACATCGATCGGCAGATTGTTGGCCACGCCGCCATCGACCAGCAGCCGCCCGTCGACCTCGACCGGCGGCAGCACGCCCGGCACCGACATGCTGGCGCGCATGGCGGTGGCAAGGTTGCCCTTGCCCAGCACCACGGCCTTGCCCGTCTCCAGATCGGCCGCCACGGCGCGGTAGCGGATGGGAAGCTCGTCGAAATCGGTGGTGCTGTTGGCGCGGACGGTCAGCTCGCGCAGCATCAGCGTCAGCCGCTGGCCCTGGATCAGCCCGGCCGGCACCTGCAGGCCGCCATCCTTGAGGCCCAGCTTCAGGTCCATGAGGAAGCCGTAGTCCTCCTGCTTGCGGCGCATCGGCAGGGCGCCGCGCGGCGGCGCATCGCGGAAGGTCTTGGCCCAGTCGATATTGGCGGTCAGCGTCTCGAGCTGCGTCGCTTCGAGGCCCATGGCATAGAGCCCGCCGACGATCGAGCCCATCGAGGTGCCGGTGACGATGTCGATCGGCACCTTCAGTTCCTCCAGCACCTTCAGCACGCCGATATGGGTGGCACCCAGCGCCCCGCCGCCGCTCAGCACCAGCCCGATCACCGGCCGCCGCTGCCCGGCCGCCGTGGCCTGCGCCGCGGCCGGACCTGCCGTGGCCACCGCCGCCGCCAGCACTGCCGCCACCAGCAGCAGCCTTGCCCATCCCTTCATTGGTCGCTTTCCCCTGCTTGCCATCCGGCGGCCATGCCGCCTTGGCACCACGGGACACCGGCCGGGCCGCCATGTCCAGCCTGGATCGCGCCCGGGGGCGGGAATCAGCGTTCGGCTGCAGGCCCGGCGACGCCGCCGCCATTGGTATCAGCAGCGCCATAGATCTGGAGAACGGCCGGCATCGCCTCACGCCACTTGGTGTAGACCTTGCCGATGTCGCTGAGCGGCACCGCCAGCAGCGCCAGGTTCACAGCCACCGCCGAGGCGGCGGCGACATCGTGATCGCTGGGGAGCAAGCCGAGGTCAAGGATCAGCGACAGCCCAGCCCACAGGCCGAAGCTGAGCCACAGCACGGCGTCCATGCCACGCTCGGCCAGCCACTTGAATACCTCCAGCCAGATCGTGGAGCGGAACAGGCGTTCCTGCGAGCGCTCGAAATCGCCCTTTCGGCGGGCGTCGGTACGGCTGGCAAGCGCCGCATTCAGCGCCAGGACGGACCGGCTGGCCCGCTGGATGCGTGGCCCCACCAGCCAGGTGAACAGCACCGCCGGCACCACCGACAGCACCAGCAGCGGCACCCAGGCGGGGCTGATCGACATCTGCCAGAGCAAGATGGCCACGATCGAGGACACGATGCGCCAGGAATCCTTGTAGATCACCTCGAAACCCTTCTTTGCGACCTCGCTGCCGAACAGCACGAGCGTCACGTCCTGGGCCTGGCGATGGACCGCGCCGCGGCGCGCGAGATAGAGGCGCTGAACGGCAATGATCAGCCGCTGCTCGGTCATCTTGGAGGCGATCTTCTCGCCAAACTCGATCAGGTAGCGGCCGCCAAGGATCAGCACGAAGGGCAGGCCGACCGCTGCAATCACGCCGCTGATCGTGGCCGATGGCGCCTGCACGGCACCGACGCCGCTCTTTGCCAGCCACGAGAAGCTTGGCGTCAGCGCCGCCTTCGCCGTCAGCACCAGCAGCAGGGCAGCGACGTACCAGCGCAGGCCAAACAGCGTGGCCACCATCCGGCGCAGCAGGGCCGGTGCGGCCGCCGACGCGGCGGCCGGTGCTGGCGACATGACGGCGACGTCTTCAGCCATCGGAGTGCGGCGGCCGCTGCCGGGCGCTGCCG
>CAZEQG010000344.1:0-4094 GCA_964514295.1 uncultured Alphaproteobacteria bacterium | reverse complement strand
TACACGACGCTCTTCCGATCTTACACTCTTTCCCTACACGACGCTCTTCAGATCGAAGAGCGTCGTGTAGGGAAAGAGTGTAGCCTCCACCGGCATGGCGAAGCCGCCGCCGCCGCCCGCCGCTGCGGCGGGGGCCGGGCGTGGCCGCAGATAGCTCCACCAGTAGCCCCCGCCCACGGCTGCCGCCAGCAGCGAGACGACGATAAACGCGGCAAATGAGCGCATCGGGGTTTCTCCATCCGCCAGTGGGTGGCAAGGTGGTGGGCCGGCTGCGGCTTGGCAAGCGCTTCTTTGTTGCGCCTGCGAAAGGCGTCGCCCGGCTGCTAGCCGTTCAGGCCCGGGCGATCGGGGGAAAGATGCGCCGCCGCCACGCCGAGGGCGGCGATATCGGCCGGCAGGTCTCCGCCGGTCGCCAGCGCGGCGGCGATGCGGCCCATCCCGGCCGAGGTCTGGATGCCGTAGCCGCCCTGGCCGGCCAGCCAGAAGAACCCGGGCGCGCCGGGTGCGAAGCCGGCGACCGGCGTCTTGTCCTTCACGAAGCTGCGCAGGCCGGCCCATTTCGAATGGAAGCGGCGGATCGTCATGGTGGTGGCCTGCTCGATGCGGTCCACGGCGATCGCCAGGTCCAGCTCCTCCGGCTGGGCATCGCAGGGCTCGGACGGCGTCTCGTCGGCCGGGCTGCCGAGGAAGCGCCCGGCTTCCGGCTTGATGTACCAGCTTTCCTCGATGTCGATCACCGCCGGCAGCGGGCCGGGGTCGAAGCCCGCCGGCGCGTCGAAGGTGAAGGCGGTGCGCCGCTTCGGTACCAGGCCGACCGGCGGCACCGCTGCCAGTGCCGCCACATGGTCGCACCAGGCGCCGGCGGCGTTCACCACCACCCCGGCGGCAAAGCGGCCGGCCGGCGTGGTCACCTCCCAGCCGGTGCCGCTGCGGCGGAGCGCCGTCGCCGGCGCGTCCGCGACCAGCCGCCCGCCGCGCTGGCGCAGGCCCTTCAGGAAGCCCTGGTGGAGGGCGTGCACGTCGATGTCCATGGCATCGGGGCCGTAGAGGCCGCCCGCCGCATAGCCTGGCCGCAGCACCGGTGCCAGCGCCAGCGTCTCGGCGGCGTCCAGCCTGCGGGCGCCGGGCATCAGCTCGCGGATCTCGGCAAAGGCGCGGTCCAGCAAGCCGAGCTGATCCTCCCGCGCCACCAGGAGGTCGCCGCGCGGGGTCAGGATCGGGTGGGCCGCAAAACCGTCCGGCGGGCTCTCAAGGAACGGCCGCGTCGCCTTGGTGATGGCCCGGATGGTGCGGTTGCCATAGGCTTCCGTGAACAGCGCGGCCGAGCGGCCGGTGGTGTGGTAGCCGGGCTGGGATTCCATCTCCAGCACCGTCACCCGGCCATGGCCGGCAAGGAAATAAGCGGCGGAGGCGCCGGCCATGCCGGCGCCGATGACAAGGAAGTCGCAAACATCGGTCATCGCCGCATCAGGGCCGGCGGCGCGCCTGCTGTCAAGGCGCCGCGGCGGTGCTTGACCCGGGGGCCGCGCTCGGCTTGGCTGTGGCGATGGAACAGCATGCTGATCTCGTGATCCGGAACGCCCGCCTGATCGACGGCACCGGCGCCCCTTCCCGTCATGGCGGCGTCGCCCTGCGCGACGGGCGGATCGCGGCGGTGGGCGATGTCGGCGGGCTGCCGGCCCGCCACACGCTCGACGCCGGCGGCAAGGCGCTCGCCCCCGGCTTCATCGATGCCCACACCCATGACGACCGCGCGCTGCTGTCGGCGCCGGACATGGCGATGAAGGTCAGCCAGGGGGTGACCACGGTGATCTGCGGCAATTGCGGGGTCAGCCTCGCGCCGCTGGTGCGTGCCGCGGTGCCGCCGCCGCTCGACCTGATCGACGATGGCGGCTGGTACCGGTTCCCCACCGTGGCGGCATTTCTTGCCGAGGTGGCGGCAAACCCCCCGGCGGTGAATGCCGCCTTCCTGGTCGGCCACATGACGCTCAGGGTCGGCGCCATGGACCGTTTCGACCGGGCCGCGAGCCCCGGGGAGATCGCCGCCATGCGGGCCAGGCTGGAGGAGGGGCTGGCGGCCGGGGCCATCGGCTTTTCGACCGGCCTCTACTACAAGCCCAGCAACGCCGCCCCGACGGAGGAGGTGATCGAGGTTGCCCGGCCGCTGAAGGAGGCGGGCGGGCTCTACGTCACCCACATGCGCGACGAGACCGAAGGGGTGATGGACAGCCTGGCCGAGACCTGCCGCATCGGCCGCGAGGTCGGGGTGCCGGTCATCGTCTCCCACCACAAGGTGGTGGGGGTGGAGAATTTCGGCCGCACCCGGGAAACGCTTGCCTATATCGACCGGATGCGCGCGCTCCAGGAGATCGGCTTCGACGTCTACCCCTACCACGCCTCCTCGACCGTGCTGCGCATGGATACCGCCCGGCGCTCGCGCAAGGTGCTGGTCACCTGGTCGCGCAGCCACCCCGAGATGGCCGGCCGGTCGCTGGCCGAGATCGCCGCCGGCTGGGGCGTCGACCAGGACACCGCGGCCGAGCGGCTGCAGCCGGCCGGCGCCGTCTATTTTTCGATGGACGAGGAGGATGTCCGCCGGGTGCTGTCGCATCCGGTCGCCATGGTGGGGTCGGACGGGCTGCCGCACGACGCCAAGCCCCACCCCCGCCTGTGGGGCACCTTTCCGCGGGTGCTCGGCCATTATTCGCGCGAGCTTGGCCTGTTTGCGCTGGAGGAGGCGGTCAGGCGCATGACCGGGCTGACCGCCGCCCGCTTCGGGCTGAAGGATCGCGGCGTGCTGGCACCCGGCGCCCATGCCGACTTGGTGCTGTTCGATCCCGACACGGTGATCGACCGGGCAGATTTCGCCGACTCGACCCGGCCGGCCGACGGCATCCTCGGCGTCTGGGTGAATGGCGAGCCGGTGTGGCGCGATGGGGCTGCCACCGGCGCCCGGCCCGGCCGGGTGCTGAAGCGGGCCGCATGACCCGCGGCGCAGGCGGGGCGATGCCGTCCGCCCTGATCGTGATCGACATGCAGGAAGGCTCCTTCACGCCGCGCTCGGCCCGCCACGATGCCGCGGGGCTGGTCGGGCGGCTGAACGCGCTGGCGGGGCGGGTGCGGCGGGCCGGTGGCACGGTGGTGTTCATCCAGCACAGCGGCCCCGAGGGCGACTGCCACCACCCCTCGCAGCCGGGCTGGCGCCTGCTGCCGGAGCTGGATGTCGCCGCCGGCGACCCGGTCATCGCCAAGACCGCCTGCGACGCCTTTCTCGGCACCGGGCTCGACGCGCTCCTGGCGGCCCTGCGGCCCGGCCGGCTGATCGTCACCGGCTGCGCCACCGACTACTGCGTCGACACCACGGTCAGGAGCGCGCTCGCCCGCGGCTATCCCACGATCGCGCCCTCCGACGGCCACACCACCGCCGACCGCGGCCATCTGGATGCCGCCCGGATCATCGCCCATCACAACGCGATCTGGGCGGATTTCCTGGCCCCGGCCGGGCCCGCCCTGGTGGTGCCCTGCGCTCAGGTCGCGGGCTGAGATCAGGGCTTTCCCGTAAGCAGGCTTCCCCGCGACCGCGCGCCGCAGCGACCGCGCCCTCCGTGTGCCTATGGTAGCCGCCCCGAAAGCCGGAGCCGGTCATGCAAGCCGCTGTTGTCGCCGTCGTCGTCATCATCCTGGTGCCCGTGCTGGGCGCCTTCGGCATCGTCGCCTTCTTCGACGGCTTTTTCGACATGTGACCAGCCCCGCCGCCCGTGCGGCCGCCTCGCCCTTCGACGAGCTCAGGGTGAGGCGGAATGGGAGGGTGGCAGCAGCTTCAGCCAGGAATACCGCCCCTCCAGTCGCCTCATGGTGAGCCCGTCGAACCATGAGGCGCCGCACCGTCCGCGCGGCCGCCTCGCCCTTCGACGGGCTCAGGGTGAGGCGGAGTGGGAGGGGCAGTAGCGGCTCCACCAAAATAGCACCGCCCTCCCATTCGCCTCATGGTGAGCTTAGTCGAACCATGAGGCGCGGCACCGTCCGTGCGACCGCCTCGCCCTTCGACGGGCTCAGGGTGAGGCGGAATGGAGGGGCAGTAGCGGCTCCACCAA
>CAZEQG010000343.1:0-4105 GCA_964514295.1 uncultured Alphaproteobacteria bacterium | reverse complement strand
GATGGCCGCCCATGTCCAGCACCACCACCGGCAGCGGCAGCACGCCGGCCAGCAGCGCCAGGCGCCCGGCGCGCATCGCCTCGACGTCACCGGGCCCGCCCTCATCGGCCGCCGCCGCCGTACCGACCGGCTGGGCCCGGTAGCCGGCCCGCCCCACCGCCGCGGCCAGCGCCTCGATGCTGACCTCCCCGGCGGCCCGCACGCTAGCCCGCCGGGTTGCCAGATTCACCCGCGCCTCGGCCACCCCCGGCACCGCCGCAAGGGCCTTCTCCACCCGCGTCACGCAGGCCGCACAGCTCATGCCGTCGATTTCCAATTCGGCGCCGACGGCGCTTGTCCCGTTCATGTCCTGGTCCTCCGGGGCGCCAATTGCGCCCTGCCCGCCCTATCTGGGGCTTCCCATGATGGGAAGGTCAAGACCCGGCATCCGGGCCAGGACCGACGGGATGACCGCTTGCGTCCCTTGAAGCTTGTGAGCAGTCTAGTTATCGAATAGATTTCCCGCATCCGGCGGAGAAGTATGATGACCGAGGCGGCCTTGAAAATGTCCGGGGATGCCGGCGACCTTGCGCAACGCCTGCCGATCGCGGCGGCGAACATCCCCCTGACGGCGCCGGACGGTACGCCGCCGCCCGACGCGCCGGCATGGATCTGGGAGGTCGATCATCCCTATCTGCATGGCCTGTTCGCGCCGACCCACCGCGAATATTCGGCCGAGGACCTTGTGGTGGAAGGCGAGCTGCCGCAGGACCTCTATGGCGCCTATGTGGTGAACGGACCGTCTCAGCGCTTCAAGCCGCGCACCAAGTATCACTACTACGACGGCGATGCGATGCTGCGCGCGATCTATTTCCGCGACGGCAAGGCGAGCTTCCGCCAGCGCTGGATCGTCAACGAAGCGTTTGCGGTGGAGGACATTGCCGGCAAGAACATCTGGCCGGGACTTGCCGGCCCCTATGATTTCCGCCTGCCGGGCTTCCCGATCAAGGACAACTCCAACACCGACGTGATCTTCTACGCCGGCAAGCTGCTGTCATTGTGGTACATGGCCGGCAACCCCTATGACATCGACCCGCTGACGCTTGCGACGCGCGGCAAGGAAACCTTCGGCGGCCGGTTGCGCCACACCCTGTCGGCGCACAGCAAGACCGACCCGCGCACCGGCGAGCTGTTCTTCTTCACCTATGGCGACGAGCCGCCCTACATGCGCTATGGCGTGGGCAGCCCGGATGGCGAGCTCGTGCTCGACCTGCCGATCGACCTGCCAGGACCGCGCTCCCCGCATGACATCGGCATCACCCAGAACTATGCGATCCTGCACGACCTGCCCTTCTTCCACGATGTCGACCTGCTGCACCGGCACAACAAGCGCGTGGTGCGCTTTCACCCGGAGGTGCCGGCCCGCTTCGGCATCATCCCGCGCCGCGGCCAGGCCGCGGACATCCGCTGGTTCGAGGCGGAGCCCTGCTACATCCTGCACATCGTGAACTGCTGGGAGGAGGGCGACTGGGTCCACCAGATCGGCTGCCGGCAGGAAAACCCGGGCTACAGCCGCGACCCCAAGGACGGGCCGCTGGCCTCGATGCTGGCGCAGCGCCGGCGGCTGCACCAGATGCACCGCTGGTCCTTCAACCTGAAGACGGGGGAGACGCGCGAGAGCCGGATCGACGATCTCAACAGCGAGTTCCCGACGGTCAATCCGCTGCGCCTCGGGCTGCCCGCGCGCTATTCCTTCAACCAGCTTATCCCGCTGCCAGTCGCCGGCTCCACCACCGGCCAGTGCCAGACCTTCGACGGGCTGCTGCGCTACGACCTGGCGAGCGGCGCCGTGCAGCGCTACGACTATGGGCCCGGGGTCTACGGCAACGAGGCGCCGGTCGCCCCGCCGCGCGGCGGCAGCGACGACGAGGACAGGGCCTATGTCGTGACCTTCACCACCGACACCAAGGACTGGTCGAGCCACTGCCTGGTCTTCCAGGCGGCCGACATCGCCCAGGGGCCGATCGCCCGCGTGCGCATCCCCCACCGCATCTCGGCCGGCTTCCACACCACCTGGGTGCCCGGCGAACAGATCTTCGCGCCATGACCGCGCCGGTCTACATCCTTGGCGGCGCGCAGAGCGACTTCGCCGCCAACTGGGCCCGCCAGGGCAAGGACATCTTCGCCGCCTTCCGCGACATCCTGCTGGACGGGCTGCAGGCAACCGGGCTGGAGCCGGCGCAGGTCAAGACCGGCCATGTCGCCAATTTCGTCGGCGACCTGTTCAACGGCCAGGGCCAGCTCGGCGGCTTCTTCGCCATGGTCGATCCCGGCTTCGACGGGCTTCCGGCCGCCCGGCACGAGGCCGCCTGCGCCTCCGGCAGCGTGGCCGTGCTGGCGGCGGCGGCCGAGATCGAGGCCGGCCGCTACGACCTTGCCGCCGTGGTCGGCATCGAGCAGATGCGCAACATCCCGGGCGACCAGGCGGCGATGAACCTTAACGCCGCCGCCTGGGTCGGCCATGAATGCCAGGGCGTGCGTTTCGCCTGGCCCCACCTGTTCGGACGGCTGGGCGAGGCCTATGCCGCGCGCTACGGCCTCAACTACGACCATCTGATGGCGATCGCGCGCAACAACTTCGCCAATGCCCGCCGCAACCCCAAGGCCCAGACCCGCGCCTGGACCTTCAGCGAGCGCAGCTTCACCGCCGATGACGAGGCGAACCCGGTGATCGACGGCATGATCCGCAAGCAGGATTGCGGCCAGGTCACCGATGGTGCCGCGGTGGTGTTCCTCGCCGGCGAGGGGACGGCCCAGGCCTGGGCGGCCGACCGCGGGCTCAGCCTGGAGGATCTGCCGCGCATCCTCGGCTGGGGCCACACGACGGCACCGATGGATTTCGCGGCGAAGCTGGCCCGGGCCGGAAACTCGCCCTATGTGATGCCCCATCTGCGCAAGGCGATCACCGACGCCCAGGCCCGCGCCGGGCTGCCCGGCATCGAGGCGATCGACGTGATCGAGACGCATGACTGCTTCACCACCACCGAATACATGGCGATCGATCATTTCGGGCTGACCCCGCCGGGGCAGAGCTGGCGGGCCATCGAGGACGGCACGATCACGCGCGACGGCGCCCTGCCGGTCAATCCTTCCGGCGGGCTGATCGGCCTCGGCCACCCGGTTGGCGCCACCGGCGTGCGCATGCTGCTGGATGCCGCCAACCAGGCGACCGGCCGGGCCGGCCCCTGCCAGGTCGAGGGCGCCCGCCGGGTGCAGACGCTGAATGTCGGCGGCAGCGCCACCACGGTGGTCAGCTTCGTGGTCGGCCGGGGGTGACCGGCGCGCTTTCCGGCCTCCGGGTCCTCGACTTCGGGCACTTCATCGCCGGCCCGCTATGCGCCCAGCTTCTCGCCGGGCTGGGGGCGGAGGTGATCCGCGTCGAGCGGCCGGGCGGCGGCGTCGACCGCCATCTCCAGCCGCTCGCCCCCGGCCTGCCGGGGGGTGCGGTCTATCTCCAGCTCAACCGCGGCAAGCGCTCGCTGGCGCTCGATCCATTCAGCCCGGCGGCGCGCCCCGTGCTCGACCGGCTGCTGGTCACTGCCGATGTGGTGGTGGCGAACATGCCGCCGGCAACACTGGCCGCTATCGGCATCGACTGGCCGCGGCTGCACGGGCTGAACCCGCGGGCCGTGCTGGCAAGCTGCACCGCCTTCGGCCCGGGCGCGCCGGAGCGGCCGGGATTCGACGGCATCGGCCAGGCGATGTCGGGCGCCATGCATCTGAGCGGCGCGGATGGCGTGCCGCGCAAGTCGGCGATCCACTATGTCGACTACCTGACGGCCGCGCTGTCGGCCTTTGCGGTGATGGGGGCGCTGGCCGAGCGGCGCAGCACCGGCTGCGGCCGGCATGTCGAGGCCTCGCTTCTGGGAACGGCGCTGTTCACCGCCGCCGCCGGGCTCGCCGAAGAAGCGCTGCTCGCCCCTGGCCGGGCGGGCACCGGCAATCGCGGCCAGCTCGCCGGCCCCGCCGACACCTTCCGCACCCGCGACGGCTTCGTGCTGCTGCAGGTGCTGGGGGATGGCATGTTCGGCCGCTGCGCCCGCCTCATCGGCCGCCCCGAATGGCT
>CAZEQG010000342.1:0-4135 GCA_964514295.1 uncultured Alphaproteobacteria bacterium | reverse complement strand
CAGGGGCGCGCCCGGCGGCGGCGGTCCCTCCGGCCACGGCTCCCCATCGGGGGTGTTCAGCGGCGTGTCGCGGTAGCTGGCGGGCAGTGACAGGCGGCCGCTGTTCACCAGGCGGCGGGCGAAGGGGTGGGTGGCCGCCAGCGCCAGCACGGCGTCGCGGTCGGCGCGGGTCGCCTCGCCCTTCGGGGTGATGAAGTCGGTTGAGCGGCTGGAGGCGAGGATGTTCTCGTCGGCCGCCGCGCCGCGCTCCAGGTCATAGCTGTCGAGCAGCGCCTCCGGTGCCTCGCCGGCCAGCACGGCGGCCAGCTTCCAGGCCAGGTTGTCGGCATCCTGGATGCCGCTGTTGCCGCCGCGCGCGCCGAAGGGGCTGACCTGGTGGGCGGCGTCGCCGGCAAACAGCACCCGGCCGTGACGCAGCCGCGCCAGCCGCCGGCACTGGAAGGTGTAGACCGACACCCATTCGAGGGAGAAGCGCGCCGCCTCCCCCAGCATCGCGCGCAGGCGCCGGGTGACCCGCCCGGGCTCGCGCTCGCGCTCGGGATCGGCGCCGGGGCCGAGCTGAAGGTCGATGCGCCAGATGCCGTCGGGCTGGCGGTGGAGCAGCGCCGACTGGCCGGGATTGAAGGGCGGATCGAACCAGAACCAGCGCTCCGGGGGGAAGGCGGCCTCCATCCGCACATCGGCGATGAGGAAACGGTCCTCGAAGACGCGGCCCACGAAGTCGAGCCCGAGGGCGCGGCGGATGAAGGAGCGGGCGCCATCGGCCGCGATCACCCAGCCGGCCTCAAGGCGGTAGCGCCCGGCAGGCGTCTCGACGGTCAGCACCACCCCGTCGCCGCCGGCCTCGACCCCGGTGACGCGGTGGCGCCAGCGCGCGTCGATCAGCGGCAGTTCGCGCGCCCGCGCCGCCAGCAGCGCCTCGACGTGGTATTGCTGAAGGTTGACGAAGGCCGGGCAGCGATGGCCGGGCTGCGGCAGCAGATCGAAGCGGTAGACTTCGCGCTCACGGTGGAAGACCTTGCCGATCTGCCAGGTGACGCCGCGCTCCAGCATTGCGGCGCCAACGCCCAGCCGGTCGAAGATCTCCAGGCTGCGCTTGGCCCAGCAGATCGCGCGGCTGCCGCCGGCGACGGTGTCGTCCTCGTCCAGCAGCACCACCGGCTGGCCGCGCAGCCCAAGGTCGATGGCGGCGCTTAGCCCGACCGGGCCCGCTCCCACCACCACCACCGGCGCCCTGCCGTCGCCGGCCGGCCGGAAGGCAAAGCGCGGCGGCGCGCCAGGATCCGCACCGCCGCCCATGCCTGCCCGGCCCCGGGGATCAGGCCGGCTGGTCGCCGTCCTCGTCGTCGGCGGCACCGGGGCCGCCCAGCACCGCGTTGCCGGTCTTGGACTGGGTCGCGGCTTCCTCGGCCGAGCGGGCGACATTCACCTTCACGCCGACCGACACTTCCGGGTGCAGCACGACGCGCTGCTCGCTGACGCCAAGATCCTTGATCGGCTTTTCCAGCGCCACCTGCGACTTGTCGACGGTGAAGCCCTTGGCGGTGACCGCCTCGGCGATGTCGCGGGCCGAGACCGAGCCGTAGAGCTGCCCGGAATCGCCGGCCTGGCGGATCACCACGATCTCCAGCCCGACCATGCGGGCGGCAACCTTCTGCGCCTCGTCGCGGCGCTTGATGTTGTCGGCCTCAAGCTGGGCGCGCTGCGCGTCGAAACGCGCCAGGTTCTCCTTGGTCGCGCGCAGGGCCTTCTTCTGCGGCAGCAGGTAGTTGCGGGCATAGCCCGGCTTCACCTTCACCACCTCGCCCATGATGCCCAGCTTCTCGACCCGCTGCAGCAGGATAACGTCCATCACACTTCTCCCTGGCCCCCCGCCGGGGGCCCGCCACCGGCACCGCCGAAGCGGCGCCGCAACCTCAACACCGGTTCGACCAGCCCGATCGCCACCACCGCCACCGCCGGCAGCGTCAGGATCAGGCAGGACGCATAGACCAGCCCCAGCACCAGGTGCGGAGAGCCGGTCCGCCGGGCCAGGGTGTGCACCACCGCCAGCCCGAGAAACAGAAACGGCACGAGCAGCACCAGGCCGACATTCATGCCCAGCGCGCCCAGCCCGTCGGGTGGGGCGAAGGCCGCCACCACCGCCGACACCGCCAGGAACGGCGCCGCCCAGCGCGGTGCCTCGATGGCGGCGATATCAGGCCCCGGTCGCAGGTTGCGCCCGAAGCGCGCCAGCAGCCCCTGCGCCAGCGCCCCGTTGGTGACGATCATCACCACCCAGGACACCGCGGCAAGCGCCGGCATCAGCAGGAAGCGCCGGCGCAGCTCCTCCGTCGACGGCGCCTCGCCCCCGGTCACCTCCATCACCCGGCCGATGGCGAGCGCCAGAAGCTCGGCCGCGCCCCCCGGCGCGCCCGCCGCCAGCGCCGCGAACCATGCCGCCGTCAGGATGCCGGCGGCATAGCCCACGAGACCGGCAAGCAGCGGGCCAGCCGGCATCCACATCCGTCCGCCGGCCCCGTCATCCACCGGCGTCAGCGCCCGCTGCACCACCCAGGCGACCGGCGCCCCGATCACCACCACGAAGGCCAGCGCCACCGGCCAGCCCATCGTCGGGATCAGCACGATCGCCATGGTGCCCACGGCGATCTGCGCTGCCGGCGCCCCCAGCATCAGCCCGGCGACGAACAGCGGCAGGGGGGTCAGATAGCTCAGCAGCAGCGCGCCAAGGCTGCCCAGCAGCGCCACCACCGACAGCAGCGCGGCGAGGACTCCCGCCCCCGCCACGACGGCGACATAGCCGGTGGCGGTCAAGGCGCGCGGCCCCGCTACTGCAGGATATAGGGCAGCAGGGCGAGGAAGCGGGCGCGCTTGATGGCCTGGGCCAGCTCGCGCTGCTTCTTTGCCGACACTGCCGTGATCCGGCTCGGCACGATCTTGCCGCGCTCGGAAATGAACCGCTGCAGCAGCTTCACGTCCTTGTAGTCGATCTTCGGCGCGTTCGGGCCGGAGAACGGGCAGGACTTGCGGCGACGCAGGAAGGGCCGACGGCCCGCGCTTCCACCGGTGGCCATCAGACGGCTCCCTCGCTCGGGGACTGTTCATAGCGCTCGCGGCGGCCGCGATCGTCCTCGTCGCGGCGGCGCTCGTTGCGCTGCATCATCATCGCCGAGGGCTCCTCGCTCAGCGCCTCGACCCGGACGGTCAGGAAGCGCAGCACATCCTCGTTCAGGCGCATCGTGCGCTCCATCTCGTTCACCGCGGCGGGCGGCGCGTCGATGTTGAACAGCACGTAATGGCCCTTGCGGTTCTTCTTGATCCGGTAGGTCAGCGAGCGCAGGCCCCAGTATTCCCGGTTCTTCACCGTGCCGCCGTTCTGCGACAGGGTTTCCCCGAACTGGTCAGCGAGCGCCTCGACCTGCTGTGACGAGATGTCCTGGCGTGCGATCAGCACGCTTTCATAATACGGCATCGCGACTCCTTCTGGCTGTTCGCGGCCCGGAGCGGCGGACACCGTGTCCGCAGCCGATCGGGCCTAGCCGGCATCTGGCCGGCAAGGGGCGATGAGCGGCGGAACATACACGAAATGTCGGTCCGCGCAACAGCGCCCGTCATTGACAGGGGCGGGCCGTTCGTGATCCCTGCCCGGCCAAGAAATCGGGGGGAGCAGACCATGGCGCGCGCGTTCGTCTTTCCTGGCCAGGGCTCGCAGGCGGTGGGCATGGGCATGGCGCTGGCGGCCGCCTATCCGGCGGCCCGCGCCGTGGCCGAGGAGGTGGACGCGGCGCTGGGCGAGAAGCTGTCCGCGCTGATGGCCGAAGGCCCGCTGGAGACCCTGACGCTGACCGAGAACGCCCAGCCCGCGCTGATGGCCGCAAGCCTGATGGCGTTGCGGGCGCTGGAGGCGGAAAGCGGGCGCCGGCTTGCCGAGATGGCGGCCTTCGTCGCCGGCCATTCGCTCGGCGAATATTCGGCATTGGCGGCGGCGGGCTCGCTCAGCATCGGCGATGCGGCCCGGCTGCTGCGGCTGCGCGGCCGGGCGATGCAGGGGGCAACGCCGGTCGGCGTCGGTGCCATGGCGGCGCTGCTCGGCGTCGAGGTCGAGGAGGCCCGGGCGATTGCCGCGGAGGCGGCG
>CAZEQG010000341.1:0-4144 GCA_964514295.1 uncultured Alphaproteobacteria bacterium | reverse complement strand
GCCCCGGCAAAGGGGGCGACGGCGGCCACCACCACCAGGGCGAGCGCGCCGACGCTCGACACCGCGGTGCGCGACCAGCCCTCCGCCTCCCAGGCCGGCAGCGACAGGCCGAGGGCCGCCCGCGCCGAAAAGGCGATGGCAAGGCTGATGAAGCCGACCAGGATCACGGGCCAGGGCAGGGTGCGGTCGCTCACGGAACCTCCAGCGGGGCTGCCGCGGCAGATGACAGGCTTGCCGCCGCCGGCGCAACGGCGCACGCGGGTGGGCCTGCTGATATTGCCTCACCGCGGCCCCCGTGACGGCGCTCGGGCGGCGGTGCTAGACTGTCGCTAACCGTTCAATCCGTTCCCCTGGGAGGGATGCCCCCGATGAAGCGTCGTCAGTTCCTTGCGGCCGGCGCGGCCACCGCCGTCGCCGCCCCGCTCGCCGCGCCCGCGATCGCGCAAGGCCGGCTGCAATGGAACCTCGTCACCTCCTGGCCGAAGAACGCGCCCGGGGTCGGGGTCAACGCGCAGCGCTTCGCCGACCGGGTGACGGCGATGTCCGACGGCAGGCTGACCGTGCGCCTCTATGCCGCGGGCGAGCTGGTGCCGCCCTTCGGTGTGCTCGACGCGGTCTCGGCCGGCACCGCCGAGCTGGGCCACGCCACCCCCTACTACTGGCAGGGCAAGGCGAAGGCGCTGCACTACTTCACCGGCGTGCCGCTGGGCCTGACGGCGCAGGAGATGGCCGCCTGGATCTATTTCGGCGACGGCCAGAAGCTGTGGGACGAGGTCTATGCCCCCTTCGGCGTGCGCGCCTTCTATGCCGGCAATTCCGGGACCCAGGCCGGCGGCTGGTTCCGCAAGGAGCTGAAGGGGCTGGACGACCTGAAGGGGCTGAAGTTCCGGATCGCCGGGCTGGGCGCCGAGGTGATGCGCAAGCTCGGCGTGGTGGTGACGCTGACGCCGCCCGGCGAGATCTTCCAGGCCATGCAGTCCGGCGCGGTCGACGCGGCCGAATGGGTGGGCCCCTGGAACGATCTTGCCTTCGGCCTGCACCGCATCGCCAAGTTCTACTACCTTCCCGCCTTCCACGAGCCCGGCCCGTCGCTGGAGGTGATCGTGAACAGGGTGAAGTTCGAGGCCCTGCCGAAGGACCTGCAGGCGATTGTCGAGAATGCGGCGATGGCCACGGCAACCCATGCGCTGGCGGATTTCAGCTACCACAACGCGATGTCGCTGGATCCGCTGGTCAGCCAGCACCAGGTGCAGCTGCGCGACTGGCCGGCGGAGATCGCGGCCGCCTTCGGCCCCGCCACCAAGGCGGTGCTGGAGGAGGTGGCGGCGGGGGATCCGCTGACCCGCAAGGTGCATGACAGCTTCTCCGCCTTCCTGGCCAAGGCCAGGGCCTGGACGGCGCGCAGCGAGCTGTCCGTGATGCTGATGCGGGAGAAGCTTTTGGGCTGATGGCGCAAGGTGTCCTCCACCGCCGTGCCGGCGCGGGCGCCGGGCCGGCCGCTCGCCGGCTATCTGCTGGTGGCAGCCCTGACCCTGTTCTGGGGTCTCAACTGGCCGTCGATGAAGGTGGCGCTGCAGGAAGTGCCGGTGTGGCCGTTCCGCGCCCTGTGCTGCGGCTTTGCCGGGATCGGCATGCTGCTGGTGGCGCGGATCGGCGGGCACCGGCTGATCCCCGGCCGGGGCGAGCTGCTGCCGCTGGCCGTCTGTTCGGCCGGCAACGTCACCGCCTGGCATCTTTTCACCGCCTATGGCCTGCTGGAGATCGGGGCGGGCCGGGCCTCGATCATCGCCTTCACCATGCCGCTGTGGCTGGCGCTGCTGACCATCCTGGTGCTGCGCGAGCCGCCTTCCGGCCGCCAGCTCCTGGCCCTGGTGCTGGGCCTCGCCGGCCTTGCCGCGCTGACACTGCCGGATCTGGCGCGGCTGCGGGCGGCCCCGCTTGGCGTGCTCTACATACTGGGGGCGGCGATCGCCTGGGCGATCGGCACCATCGTGCTGAAGCGCACGCGCTGGAGCATGCCGACGGTCAGCCTGACCGCCTGGCAGCTTCTGGCCGGCGGGGCGCCGATCATCCTGGGCACGCTGCTGTTCCACCCGCCTTTCGACTGGACCAGCCTGTCGCCGCGCGGGCTTGCCGCCGTCGCCTTCACGCTGCTGCTGCCGATGCTGATCTGCCAGTGGGTGTGGTTCAAGATCGTGGAGATCTTCCCGCCCTCGGTGGCCGGGCTCAGCACCCTGGCGATCCCGGTGGTCGGCGTGCTGTCGGGGGCGCTGCTGCTGGGCGAGCCGGTGGGGCTGGCCGAGATGGCGGCACTGGCGCTGGTGCTGCCGGCCCTGGCCCTGGTGCTGCTGGCGCCGGCCGGCCGCTAGCGGTGCGGCGATGAGGTTCCTCGGCGCCATCCTGGCCATCCTTGGCGTCTATCTGGCGGTGGTCGCGGTTGCCTGGTGGTTCCAGGACCGGCTGGTCTACCGGCCGGACAAGGCCGAGCCGCAGCGCGCCGCCGCCGGCCTTGCCGACATGGTGCCGGTGCGGATCGCCACCGCCGACGGGCTGTCGCTGCTGGCCTGGTACAAGCCCGCCCAGCCGCGCCAGCCGACGCTGCTCTATCTGCACGGCAATACCGGCAGCATCGGCCTGCGCGGCCCGCGGGTGCGCCCCTATCTCGACCGTGGCATCGGCGTGCTGCTGCTGGAGTATCGCGGCTTCGGCGGCAATGCCGGCAGCCCCAGCGAGAAGGGGCTGATCGAGGATGCCAGCGCCGCCTACCGCTTCCTGCGCGAGGAGGGGGTGATCGCCGCCGACATCGTGCCCTACGGCGAATCGCTGGGCAGCGCCGTCGCCGCCGCGATCGCGGCGAAGCAGGCGGTGGGGGCGGTGGTCCTGGAGGCGCCCTTCACCACCCTGGCCGAGATCGGCGCCTATCACTACTGGTACCTGCCGGTCGCCCCGCTGGTGCGCGACCGCTACGACACGCTGGCCCGGCTGGGCTCGGTGCAGGCGCCGGTGCTGGTGCTGCACGGCGTGCGCGACCGGGTTGTGCCGGCCGAGATGGGCCGGCGCGTCTACGACACCGCCCGGCCGCCCAAGACCCTGTTTCTGGCGCCCGAGGCTGGGCACAGCGACCTGCCGCGCCATGGCGCGGTCGACGAGGTGCTGCTGTTCCTGCGCCGGCACATCGTGCGCGCCTGAACCGGCCCACACATCCCCCATGCCTGGAGGCGGTGCACGCCATGCAAATGACCGTCGAAGACATCTCGCAAGGCACCGTGATCGTGGTGCTGACCGGCGCCCTCGATGCCGCCGGCGCGGCGGCGGTCGAGGAGCGGCTGGCGGGGCTGGCCGACACCGCCACGCGGCTGGTGGTCGACCTTTCGGGCGTCGGCTTCATGGCCTCGATCGGCATGCGCAGCCTGCTTGCCACCGCCAAGGCGCTGCAGCGGCGGGCCGGGCGGCTGGTGCTGCTGGCGCCGCAGCCGATGGTGGCCGAGGCGCTGCGCACCGCCGGCATCTCCACCCTGATCCCCACTGTCGCCACCCGCCAGGAAGCGCTGGCGGGCTGATCGCCGGTGCCGGTCAGCCGGGCGGCGGGTCGGGCACGAATTGCAGGATGTCGCCCGGCTGGCAGTTCAGGGCGGCGCAGATCTTCTCCAGCGTGTCGAAGCGGATGCCCTTCACCCGGCCGGTCTTCAGCAGCGACAGGTTCACTTCCGACAGGCCGATCGCCTGGGCGAGCTCGCGCGAGCGCATCTTGCGCTCGGCCAGCATGACGTCGAGCCGCACCACGATCGCCATGGCCTAGACGAACCCTGCATTCTCCTCGGCCAGGCGCGTGGCCTCGTCGAGGATGGCGGCAAAGATCACGAAGACCAGCCCCATGATGATGCCCATCAGCAGGGCCAGCACCGGCAGCGCGCCAAACAGCGCCAGCATCCCGCCCGCCGAGGTGCCGGGCGGGCTGACATGCCAGATCACCGCCAGCCGCGAGCAGGGCAGGGCGATGGCGGCGGCGATCAGGCACCAGCCGAAGCGCCCGAGGGCGCGGGCGGCGGCGGCCGAGAACACCTCCCGCCGCGCCAGGCTGCGGCAGAACCCGTGCAGCTGGCCAAGCCCGATCGCCGCGGCAAGGAAGGGCGGCAGGCCGAGG
>CAZEQG010000340.1:0-4154 GCA_964514295.1 uncultured Alphaproteobacteria bacterium | reverse complement strand
GGCCGGGCCATGAGGCTTCGCGCCGCCACCCTGGCGCTGGTCGCCGCGCTCTCGGCCGCGGCCGGTGCCTGGGCGCAGGATGGCGATCCGGAACGCGGCCGCACCCTGTTCCGCGCCTGCGTGGCCTGCCATACGGTAGAGGCCGGCGGGGCGAACAAGGTGGGGCCGCGGCTGCACGGGCTGTTCGGCCGCAAGGCCGGCGCCGTGGCCGACTACCGCTACTCCAAGGCGCTGCAATCGATGGAACTGGTGTGGAACGAGGCGACGCTCGACGACCTCTTCGAGCAGGGGCCGGACCGCTACACGCCGGGCAGCAAGATGCCGCTGCAGCAGATGAATGCCCGCGATCGCGCGGACCTGATCGCCTGGCTGCGGCGGGCGACGGCGAATTGATATGCCGGCGCCGACGCCATACATAAGCGCGTGGCCCCCTGCCATCTGAACCACGGGAAGGATCGCCATGAAAGCCTTCATCGCCAGCGTGATCGCGGCCCTCGCCATCGCCGGCATCGCTGCCGTCACGCTTGACGCGCTGGGCATGTCGAGCGCCGCACGATCGGCCGGCGCCAGCACCCGGCTCGGGTCCCATTGACCGGGCGGCCGCACTCACGGCGGCTTCCGGCTGCCGGTCTGGTGCTGGTGCTGGCGATGCTGCACGCCGTGCCGGCGGCGGCTCAGAAATCCGGCCAGACCACGTCGCCGGAAACGAAGCCGGCGCCGGTCAGGCTGGTGCCGGGCGAGCATGAGGGCGTGCGCTGCGATGCCGTCGTGCTGGTGGATGCCTATCAGCGCCTGGGCGTGTTCGGGGTCGCCAGCACCATGGGCGGCGCCCTGACCAACGCCACCGGCGCCGGGCTGGCGGCGGCCGTGAACTACTGCAACATCTATCCCAAGGACTGTGCCAGCGCGGCGGAAAGCTTTCGGCCCCGTCTCGGCTTCACCAGCGGCGGCTGCTGACGGGCGGTCGTCATTCGCCCGGTATCTCCGTGCCGCTCTCCAGATCCCAGAGCTTCACCACCCCGTCATAGCCGGCCGAAAGCGCGCGCCGGCCATCGGGCGTGAAGGCGACGGACAGGATCGGGCGCTGGTGGCCGGGCATCTCGCGCAGCACCTCGCCGCTGTCCACGTCCCACAGGCGCAGCACCCGGTCGCCGCCGCCCGACAGCGCCCGCCCCCCGTCCGGCGACAGGGCGACCGCCGCCACGAAGCCCCTGTGGCCGGCAAGCACCCGCAATTCCCGGCGGGCGGCGAGATCCCACAGGCGCAGCGTCTCGTCGGTGCTGCCGCTGAGCGCCAGCCGGCCATCGGCACTGACGGCGACGGCGTTGACGCTGTTCTCATGGCCTTCCAGCACGGCCAGCGGATCGCCGCCGGCCACGTTCCACAGCATCAGCTTCCAGTCATAGCCGGCCGAGAGAAGCTGCCGCCCGTCGGGCAGAAAGGCCACCGCCATGACGTTCGCGCGGTGGCCCGACAGCGCGCGCAGTTCGCGGCCGCTGGCGATGTCCCACAGGCGGATGCCGGGATCCCAGCTTGCCGAGGCGGCGATCCTGCCGTCCGGGGACACCGCGACATCGGCGATGTTGTTGACATGCCCCTCGAAGCTGCGAACCACCTGGCCGGCCGCCAGGTCCCACAGCTTCAGCGTGGCATCGCGGCTGGCGGTGAGGGCGTGGCGGCCATCCGGAAGGAAGGCGACCGCGGTGACGCTGGCGGCGTGATCGTCCAGCACGGCGATCTCGCGCTGCGTGGCCAGATTCCACAGCCGGGCCGTATAGTCCCAGCTTCCGGTCAGCACCCTTGTGCCGTCCGGCGACACGGCGACGGCGTTCACCATGGCGCCGTGGCCCTTCATCTCGGCAAGGCCCGGTGCCGCCCCGCAGATCGCCAGCGCCAGCGCCAGCAGGGACGCCCTCAACGCCAGCTCCGCCCGCCCGACGCCGCCTCCTGCCCCTCGCGCTGCACCCCGGGCGGCGGAGCCGGCCCGAGCGCGCCATTCTCGGTATGGCGGAACAGGCTGAGGATCTGCCCGGTCTCCTGGTCCACGAAGATCTGGGAGACGGCGAAGGCGCCGTTGCGGTCGCCGCCGGCCCGGTCCATCACGGCCATCCGATAGGCCGGCCGCCCGTCCAGCTCGTCGGCGGCGACGCGCAGCACCTGCACGGGATAGGCCGCCTCGATGCGCGCCCTCGCCTCCTCGGCACTCATCGCCAGGGCGGGGCCGGCGGCGAGCGACAGCAGCACCAGCCCGGCCGCAACAGCCTGCCTGGTCATGGCCGTGCCGGGCTAGTCATGGCCGTGCCGGGGCGGCTTCTCGCCCAGCACCTCGGCGACCCACAGGTTGTGATGCTCGCGCGCCCAGTTCAGGTCGACCCGCCCGGTGCCCATGGCGTCAAAGGCCCCCTCCATGCCGATCGAGCCGATATAGATGTGCGCCACGATGATCGCGATCAGCACGATGGCGACGGCGGCATGCACCACCTGCATCCACTGCATCTGCTGCATGTCGGCGAACATCAGCGGGAACATCAGATAGACCCCGGACACGCTGACCGCCGCCCCGCCCAGGATCACCGACCAGAAGATCACCTTCTGCCCGGCGTTGAACTTGCGCGAGGGCGGATGCACGCCCTTCACGAACAGCCCGCCGCCCTTCAGCACCCAGATCACGTCGTGCCAGCCCGGGATGTTGTGGCGCACCCACAGCACGAACATCATGACGATGCCGAGCATGAAGCCGAAGGCCAGATAGTTGTGTGCGTACTTGCCCCAAATGGTCAGCAGCGAGAAGGCCTGGGGCCCGATCAGCGGCAGCAGCACATAGCGCCCGTAGAGCAGGTTCAGGCCGGTCAGCGCGAGCACGATGAAGCAGGTCGCAGTCAGCCAATGGGCGAAACGGTCGACGCCGGAAAAGCGCTCGATGGTGCTGCCGGCGGGGCCCGCCTCGATCCGGATGCGCCCGCGCAGGGCGAAGAACACCGCCAGCAGCCCGATCATGCCCAGCAGCACCCAGGAGCCGTAGACCGACAGCGGCCCGTTGCGCAGCGCCCGCCAGTTCTCGCCTTCGGACTGGATCATCACGCCGGCCCTGGTGTCGGCGATGGTGACGCTGCCCTGCTCGCCCTGGCGGATCGCCCGCCACATCTCGGTGCGGGCATTGGGGCCCTGCACCGACGGGGCGTTGGTGGCCGGGGCCAGGACCGGGGCGGTCGGCGCCGGCTGGGCCACGGCCGGTCCACCCAGCAGCAGCAGCGCCAGGCCGAGCGTGGCAAGAAATGCCTTCATCGCCATCCCTCCTAGAATTTCTGGCCGCGTGTGCGGTCCTGCAGGGTGCTGCGCGTGGCATCATCGATCGGGGTGTCCGGCCGGCCGAGATAGGTGCCCTTCTCGAACTGCAGGATGCGCCCCTGCTCTTCTTCCCGGCAACCCGCCACCGCCAGCGCGGCAAGCCCCAGCATCACCAGCGCGATCCGGCGATGCGCAATGGATAGCAGCATCTTATCGATCTCCCGAACAGGCAAGGGGGCGGCACGCGGCCGCCCCCCGCCAGCACCCCCGGAGGGGTCGGATCAGGAGCCGGCCTTCTGCTGATAGGCCGTGCCCCAGCCCCAAGCGCCCGAGCCGAAGCCGCGGGCAACCACGCGCTCGCGATAGATGTCGGACACCATGTCGCCGTCGCCGGCCAGAAGCGCCTTGGTCGAGCACATCTCGGCGCAGAGCGGCAGCTTGCCTTCGGCGATGCGGTTGCGGCCGTACTTGTTGAACTCGACGTTCGAGTGCGTCTCTTCCGGGCCACCGGCGCAGAAGGTGCACTTGTCCATCTTGCCGCGGCTGCCGAAATTGCCGGCCTGGGGATACTGCGGCGCCCCGAACGGGCAGGCATAGAAGCAGTAGCCGCAGCCGATGCACAGGTCCTTGGAGTGCAGGACCACCCCTTCCTCGGTCTGGTAGAAGCAGTCGACCGGGCAGACGGCCATGCACGGCGCATCCGAGCAGTGCATGCAGGCCACCGAGATCGAGCGCTCGCCCGGCTTGCCGTCATTGATGGTCACCACCCGGCGGCGGTTGATGCCCCAGGGGATCTCGTGCTCGTTCTTGCACGCGGTCACGCAGGCGTTGCACTCGCTGCAGCGCTCGGCGTCACACAGGAACTT
>CAZEQG010000339.1:0-4155 GCA_964514295.1 uncultured Alphaproteobacteria bacterium | reverse complement strand
CAGGCCGGCCAGACCCAGCGGCAGCCGCCAGCCCGGCGCCTGTGCCTGCAGCGCGCGCGCGGCCGCCGCACCGCTCAGCAGGGCCAGGAACAGCACCAGCGGCAGGGCCGCGTCGTTGGACCGGCGATAGAGGGAAACCCCCGGCAGCAGGTCGAAGATCAGCCCGAAGAAGGGGGTATGGGCACCCAGCGCATAGGCCAGCAGCAGCGCCGCCCCCAGCGAGAACCAGCCGGGCCGCCAGTGCAGCAGCAGCAGGGCCAGCGGCAGGGCGCCGACGTAGAAGTGGTTGGTGGACTGGTCGGTCCAGTCATAGCCGAGGGGCGCCACCTCCATCCAGCGCGCCGCCCCCGGCCCCCAATAGCCGGCGAGCCCGTCCAGCGCCCCGAAGGCGTTGGGCGCCACCAGGGTGACCAGGTTCACCGGATCGATCGAGGCATGGCGGATCGCGTCCAGGCTGAAACCCGGGCGGTTGGAATGGGCCAGCAGGTCGAGGGTCAGCAGCATCGGCACCGCCAGCAGGGCCAGCCCCGTCACCCCCGCCACCGCCAGCGCCGGCAGCAGGCGGCGCCGGTCGGCGGCGGCTGCCAGCCGCCCGGCCGCCCAGAACATCACCACCCAGCAGCCAAGGAAGGCCACCTGGTCGCGGTTCAGCGCCATCGCCGCCGCCGCCGCACCGAACGCCAGCCCATCGGAAAGCCGGCGATGGGCGAACAGCCGGTCCAGCAGCCACAGGCACCAGGGCAGCCAGGCATAGGACACGATCATGATGGTGTGCTGCAGCCGTCCGGCCGCCGCCCCACCGAACATGAACACGAGCGCCGCCAGCACCGCCGCCGCCGGCGGCCAGCCAAGCCGCCGGCCCAGCAGCAGCATGCCCAGCCCGCCCGCCAGGAGGTGGGCAAGCTCCACCAGCGCGAACAGGCGTGGCGAGGGGGCCGGGTCGATCAGCGCCGCCAGCCGCATGGTCGGGGTGAACAGGAAGGATTGCGGATCGGCTATGGCCGGATGGCCGGCCATCAGATAGGGATTCCAGGCGGCCGATTCGCCCGCTGCCGTGGCCGCCGCCAGGAAGCGGAAGACCGGGTAGTAGTAGTTGGCGGCATCCCAGGGGATGACCAGCCCACCGAAGGCCCAGGGCCAGACCAGCAGCAGCCAGGCAAGCGCGAGCCCTGCCGCCGCCACCGGCCAGGGCCGCGTCACCGGCCAAGGCGGTGTCACCGGCCGACCACCTGGCGCGCCACGACCTCGCCGAAGACCAGGAAGGCCAGGCCGCAGCCCAGGAACAGCGGCGGATCGCCCAGGCGGTCGACGATCAGCCCGCCCAGCGCCGCCCCCACCGCCTGGCCGGCGAACAGGCCGCAGGCGAAGATGGCGATGCCGGAGCCGCGCGCCTCCGGCGCCATCTGCGTGCCGTTCAGCTGCAGCGTGGTGTGGACCAGATAGAAGCCGAGCCCGGCCAGGAACAGTGCCGGCACCGCCAGCAGCACGCTGTCGAGCAGCGCCAGGGCAATGAAGGCGCCACCGATCAGCAACGCCCCCAGCCGTACCATGCCGCGCTCGCCGAGCCGGCCGATGAAGCGCTGCACGAACACCACATAGACCAGCGCCCCCAGCGCAAAGCAGCCCAGCACCATGCCGACGGCGGTGAAGTCCAGCCCCAGCCGGTCGTGCAGCATCGCCCCGCAGAAGGTGAAGGCGCCATAGAACAGCAGCCCCTCAACGGTGACCGCGCCCGAGACCAGCCGCACCCGCGGCCGCGCCAGCAGGCGCAGGGCACCACCGCCCGCCCCCTGCGCGCGCAGCGGCGGCACCGTCCAGGTGCGCCACAGCAGCAGGGCGGCGATCAACAGATAGGCGCCCGCCAGCAGCACGAACACCATGCGCCAGCCCATCAGGTCGCCGATCACCCCACCCGCCACCTGCCCGCCGAGCAGGCCCAGGATCTGGCCGGACATGTAGCGCGCGAGCACGGCGTGGCGCTCGGCATAGGGGGCGCTGTCGCCGATATAGGCGAGCGACAGCGGGATCACGGCCGCGGTGGTGACGCCGCCGATGAAGCGCGCGGCCACCAGCACCGCGAGCGAGCCGGCGAAGGCCGCGGCCAGGGCGGTGAGGGCCGAGGCGAGCAGGGCAAGCCCGATCACCTTCAGCTTGCCGTGGCGGTCGCCGAGCGGGCCATAGACGAGCTGGAACACGCCATAGGCGACGGCGAAGGAGGTGACCATCCAGGCGACCGTGCCGGTCGAGGCGGAGAATTCGGCGGAGACCTGCGGGATCAGCGGATCGCCCAGCCGCATCGCGGCGGAGGAGACGAAGGCGGCAAGGCTGAGCAGCGGCACCACCTGGCGGACCGGATCAAGGGCAGCGCGCGTCATCCAACCTCCAGTAGTCCCGGCCGGCCGGCATCCTTGCCGCCCGTCCGGGCGCTGTCATCCGCCTCGCGGGGCGATCAAGCGCTATTGAACGGCGGCGAGGCCGCCCTCGATGCGGAAGGGCGAGCCGGGCTCGTCGCAGATCAGGGTGTAGCGCTTCATCAGCCAGGTCATGCGCTCGAAGCACATGCAGGCGTCGAACAGGTCGCGCTGCCCCTGGCGGCCGCCGCCGGAGGACATCACCGCCCGGCGCATCCCCTCCATCACGTCGGCGCGGTCGCCGGTGAGCGCCGTCAGCATCTCGCGCCCCAGCCCGTCGGGGGTCTGGGTGAACTCGACGAAGGTCTCCAGCAGGATATGCGCGCTCTCCACCATGGAGGACAGGCGCTGCGCCACCTCCGGGTCGCGCGGCCCCGGCGCGGCGGCGATGCGGGCGAGGCCGCACACCTCCTCCTGCAGGGCGGTGGCAAGGCTGGCCAGGCGCTGCAGCGAGCCGACGCGCTGGCGCAGGCTGTCATCGTTGGTCTCGCCCGACAGCGACTGCAGGAAGCGCTCCGTCGCCTGCATGATGGCGGTGGTGCCGTCGGCCAGCCGCGCCACCTCGCCGGCATCCCCGCCGCTGCCCTCGCGCACCGCGTCGAGATGGGCCGGCAGCCGCGACAGGCTGTCGAGATGCTCCCGGAAGGCAAGGATGGTGGCGCTGGCCGGGTCCTTCAGCGCCTCCGGCCCGATATAGCGCGGCTTGGCGGGGTCGCCATCGGGCGGGGTGCCGGCGTGGCGGCGCAGGAAACGCTCGATCGCCGGCTCCATCGGCATGGTCAGCAGGTATGCCGCGACCTGCGCCACCAGATAGGCCAGCGCCACGGCCAGTGCACCGTGCCAGCCGCCATCGGTGCGCCACAGGCTGGGCGCGTACCAGCCCGCCAGCACGATCAGCGGCAGCGTGGCGGCCGAGCCCACCGCCTTCAGCAGCGCCTGATAGATCGCCAGCATGCGCCCGGTCGGCGACACCCCGGCGGTGATGAAGGCAACGTTCAGGGCGGAGGTCAGGTTGGCCCCGACCACCGCCATCATGGCATCGACCGGCGCGATCAGCCCGCCGTCGGACAATGCGGCGACGATGGCCGAGACGGTCTTTGCCGTCTGCACCAGCGGGGTCAGCGCCGCACCGATCACGAAGGCGCCGAGCGGCGAGCCCGAGGCCATGACGATCAGGGCCTTGATCTCGGGCACGTCGCGCAGGTGGCGGGCGGCGCTGGTCACCATCTCCAGCCCGGCGATGATCAGGACCAGCGCCAGGAAGGCGCCGACCGGCGCCCGCCAGCGCTTGGACTGGTCATAGCCGGCGAAATAGAGCGCGCCGCACAGCGCCGTCGCCAGCAGGATCGCCTCGTGCAGGCTGGCCGCGGCCAGGAACACCAGGATCGAGGTGCCGATATTGGCGCAGGCGATCAGCGGAAAGGCCTGGCGTACCGAGATGATCTCGGCCGTCGCCAGGCCGGTGGCCGCCGCCGTGACGGCGTTGGTGCTCTGCGTCACGGCGCCAGCCACCAGCCCCAGGATCGAGGTCAGCAGCCGGTGCCGGGCGATCCGCCCGGCCACCCGCCGCACGCCGTCGCCGGCCACCTCCTTCAGGTGACCGGACAGCAGCTTCATCCCGATGAAGAACTCCCCGAGCCCGGCCAGGATGCCGAGAAAGATCAGCCCCATGGCGCCAGCCCGGCGCGGCTAGCGCGACGGCACCGCCGCTGTCGGGGTGCCGGGCGGGGCGGCCGCCCGCCCC
>CAZEQG010000338.1:0-4160 GCA_964514295.1 uncultured Alphaproteobacteria bacterium | reverse complement strand
GAGGCGCGGCCGTCATGGGCCTCGGCCAGCTGTTCGGGCGGCGGCGCGCGGTCGACCACCACCGCCTCGACGCCCGCCTGGGCCAGGGCGTGGCCCAGCGTCAGCCCGGCCATGCCGCCGCCGATGATGATGATCTCGGTGTCGAGGCGCGAATCTGTCATGCCAAGACCATGGTGCACAGCCTCCCGCCTGTCCAGCCTGAGCGGCATTTGTGCAACACGATGATGCCGCCTAAAAAACAGGCATTTTTCCGCTGAAACCTTGGGCAGCCGGACCGGATGCCGTACAGCGGGACGGCCGACTCTTCAGGCAGGCGGGCGGCGGGCCCCAGCGGCACGGTTCTTGATATGCCCGTCGCTGGCGTTCCTGCGGCCGCGGGGATGCTGGTTGGGGGCGATGAAAGGGAACCAAGCACATGAAGATGATCATGGCCATCATCAAGCCCTTCAAGCTGGACGAGGTCCGCGAGGCCTTGACGGGGTTGGGCATCCAGGGCCTGACCGTCAGCGAGGTCAAGGGGTTCGGCCGGCAGAAGGGGCAGACCGAGATCTACCGCGGCGCCGAGTATTCGGTGAACTTCCTGCCCAAGGTGAAGATCGAGGTCGCCGTCGTCGACACCCAGGTCGATTCGGTGGTCGAGGCGATCCAGAAGGCGGCGAACACCGGCCGGATCGGCGACGGCAAGATCTTCGTCTACGACCTGACGCGCGCGGTGCGCATCCGCACCGGCGAATCCGACGCCGACGCGCTGTAGGCCCGGCGGACCAACGACCCATACGGAAGGCTTGATCCATGAACATGAAGACAATTCTGCATAGCCTGGCCGCGGGCGCGGGGACGCTGTTCCTGGCCGACGCGGCGCTGGCGGCCGATGTGGTGAAGGAGCTGAATACCGGCGACACCGCCTGGATGCTGACCTCGACGGCTCTGGTGCTGCTGATGACCATTCCCGGCGTGGCGCTGTTCTACGGCGGCATGGTGCGCAAGATGAACGTGCTGTCGGTGGTGATGCAGAGCTTCGCCATTACCTGCCTGATCTCGATCCTGTGGTTCGTCTACGGCTATTCGCTGGCCTTCAAGGGCGACGGCGCCTATATCGGCAACCTCTCGGCCTTCCTGCTGAAGGGGGTTGACCTTGAGGCCATCGCCGATCTGGCGCCGACCATTCCGGAGACGGTGTTCTTCGTCTTCCAGATGACCTTTGCGATCATCACCGTGGCGCTGATCACCGGCGCCGTGGTCGACCGCATGAAGTTCTCCTCCCTGCTGGTCTTCTCGGCCCTGTGGCTGACCTTCGTCTATGTGCCGGTGGCGCATTGGGTGTGGGGCGGCGGCTTCATCGGCGGCGCCGGCGTGCTCGACTTCGCGGGCGGCACCGTCGTCCACATCAATGCCGGCATCGCCGGCCTGGTGGCCTGCATCGTGGTCGGCAAGCGCCAGGGCTATGGCAGCTCCAACATGGCGCCGCACAACCTGGTGCTGTCGGTGATCGGCGCCTCGCTGCTGTGGGTCGGCTGGTTCGGCTTCAATGCCGGCTCGGCCGTTGCCGCCAGTGCCAATGCCGGCATGGCGATGCTGGTGACGCAGGTGGCGACCGCCGCGGCCGCCCTCGCCTGGATGTTCATGGAATGGATGGTGCGCGGCAAGCCCTCGATCCTCGGCATCGTGTCAGGGGCGGTGGCCGGCCTCGTCGCCATCACCCCGGCCTCAGGCTTCGTGTCGGGCGGCAGCGCCCTGGTCATCGGCGTGGCCTCGGGCATCATCTGCTTCTTCGCCGCCACCTCGATCAAGAATGCCCTGAAATACGACGACAGCCTCGACGTGTTCGGCGTGCATGGCGTGGGCGGCATCATCGGCGCCATCCTGACCGGCTTCTTCGCCGATCCGGCGATCGGCGGGGCGGAGGAGAAGGCCGGCCTGTTCTTCGGCAATGCCGCGCAGGTTGGCCTCCAGGTCTATGGCGTGGTGGTCACCATCGTGTTCTGCGCCGTGGTCAGCTTCATCCTGCTGAAGATCACCAGCGCGGTCACCGGCGGCCTGCGGGTCGACGAGGAGGTGGAGCGCGACGGCCTCGACTTCGGCCTGCACGGAGAGACCGTGCACTGACCCTGCATCCGCAACGCCCGCGTCCCGCCAGCACCCCGGCGGGACGCGGACCAGACGGCCCGGCGGCTCCCCCCGCCGGGCCGTTCTTCTTGGGGCGGGACAACCGGGACTCACCGGTGATTGATTCCGTGATGACGTGACTCTTTATTGCCTGTAGTCCGTACCTATGCCGCTTGACCGTGAAATCGCCGCCTACGCAAGGCTGGAGCCGGAACTGCGCCGCACCGACATGGGCCGCTGGGCACTGCTGAAGGACGACGCGCTGATCGGCATCTTTCAAAGCTTTGCCGCCGCCGACGATGCGGCTTTGGCGGCATTCGGCGACGCGCCCTGCCTGATCCGCCAGATTGGCGCCGGCCCGGTGACCTTGCCGGTATATGTCTGCGTGACCCCCGCCCATGCCGGCGCAACCGGCCGGGTCCGGCTGGAGCTCGGCTCCAGCATCACTTGAGCTATCGGCCCTAACCCCCACAGCTTGCATTAATTTCCGTCCCATCTATAGTGATCGGCCGAACCACTCTTCCGGCTGTGCCATGCTCAATCCCCGGCTCGACGCCTTCCAGGGCTACGCCTTCAAGCAGCTCGCCGGGCTGCTGGACCCGATCCCGCCGGCCAGCAACCTGCCGCCGGTGCTGCTTTCGGTGGGCGAGCCGCAGAACCCGCCGCCGGGCTTCCTGGCCGAGGTGGTGCAGGCCAATGCCCATCTGTGGAACCGCTATCCGCCGGCGCGCGGCACCCCCGCCTTCCGGGCGGCGGTGGCCGGCCATCTGGCGCGGCGCTACGGCCTGCCGGACGGCTTCCTCGATCCCGAGCGCCACATCATTCCGGTTCCCGGCACGCGCGAGCCGCTGTTCCTGATCGGCCTGGTGGCGATACCGGAGGCCAAGGGCGGCGGCCGCCCGGCGGTGCTGCTGCCCAACCCCTTCTACCACGTCTATGAAGGCACCGCGGCGGCGACCGGGGCCGAGCCCATCTACCTGCCGGCCACCAAGGCGACCAATTTCATTCCGGACATAGAACGGGTTGATCTTGCGGTGCTCGACCGCACGGCGCTGGCCTATCTGTGCACGCCGACCAATCCGCAGGGCACCGTCGCCGACCGCGACACGCTGAAGCGCTGGATCGGCCTGGCGCGCGCCCACGACTTCCTGCTGGTGGTCGATGAATGCTACGCCGAGATCTACCGCGACACCCCGCCCCTCGGCGCCCTTGAGGTGCTGGCCGAGATGGGGGAGGGGCTGGACAATGTGCTGGTGATGCACTCGCTGTCCAAGCGCTCCTCGGCGCCGGGGCTCAGGGTCGGCTTCCTGGCCGGCGACCCGCGCTATGTCGGCCGCTATGCCGAGCTGGTCGGCTATGGCGGCGTGTCGGTGCCGCTGCCGCTGCTGGCGGCCGGCGCCGCGCTCTATGGCGAGGACGCCCATGTCGCGGCCAACCGGGCACTGTACAACGCCAACTACGCGGCCGCCGCGGCTTGCCTGGGCGGGCGTTTCGGCCACTACACGCCCGAGGCCGGCTTCTACCTGTGGCTTGAGGTGGGGGACGGGGTGGCGGCGGCGTCGCGCCTGTGGCGGGAGGCGGCGATCCGGGTGCTGCCGGGGAGTTTTATGGGCCGCGACGACGGCACCGGCGTGAACCCCGGCGATGCCTTCATCCGGGTTGCCCTCGTCTACGACACGGCAACCACGGCCGCCGCCCTCGAACGCATGGCCAGGGTGCTCTAGCCGCCATGTCGGTTGCCGCCGGCCGCCCCACCTTCCTGCCGCCCGGCATGGCGGCCCTGCTGCTGCGCCGGACCCGGCAGGCAGCGGGGCTGGCGCTGCTGGCGGGATCGCTGCTGCTGGCGGCCGTGCTGCTGTTCCACGATGCCAGGGACCCGTCGCTCAACGCCGCCACGGTGGGGCCGCTGCGCCATCCCCTGGGCTTTGCCGGGGCGGCGGTCTCCGACCTGCTGCTGCAGGGGCTGGGCGCGGCATCGGCGCTGATCGTGCTGGTGGGGGTGGCCTGGGGCGCGCGGCTGGTCTCCACGGTCTGCTGCATCACGTCCACCCGGC
>CAZEQG010000337.1:0-4170 GCA_964514295.1 uncultured Alphaproteobacteria bacterium | reverse complement strand
CGGGGGCGGCGGCGACGGCCGCCTGCACCATGGCGGGCCGGGCGATGCGGATGCGGATCGCCTCGGTCTCGTACTCGATCTCGCCAAGGCCGGCCTCGTTCAGCACGGCGGCGAGCTGACGCACCAGCTCGGGATCGAAGGCGGAGGTCTCGCTCACGTCAGTCCACTCCAACCAGGCCGGCCATGCCGTCCAGCGCCAGAAGATAGCCCCGCGCGCCGAAGCCGCAGATCACCCCCACCGCCTGCGAGGAGATGTAGGAGTGATGGCGGAACGGCTCGCGCCGGAACACGTTGCTGAGGTGCAGCTCGATGACCGGCAGTTCGGCCACCGTCAGCGCATCCATGATGGCGACAGAGGTGTGCGTGTAGGCGCCGGCATTGATGATGATGCCGTCCACCCGCCCGCGCGCCTCCTGGATCCAGGTGACCAGCTCGCCCTCGTGGTTGGACTGGCGGAAGTCCACCGTCACGCCCAAAAGGGCGGCGCGGTCCTGGCAGGCGGCCTCGATATCGGCCAGGGTGTCCCGGCCATAGATTTCCGGCTGCCGCACCCCCAGCATGTTGAGGTTCGGCCCGTTCAGGATCAGGATCTCGGCCATCTCCGCCACGTCACGCCCGATCGATTGTTCGCGGCGCCTTATAGCATGTGGCGGGCAAGGCGCAATCGGACGCGGTTGACCCGCCGCCGGGCGGGCGACCATAGTCAGCGCTGGACAGTCGGGAGTGAGCGATGGCGATGGGCAGAATGCCTGTGCGCGCGTTGCGGCGGGGAAGGGCCCCAGGCCGGGCGGCGGTCGCGGCATGATCCCGGCCAGCCGTGATGCATGCCTGGCGCTGGATGCGGCCGATCCGCTGGCGGGGCTGCGCGAGCGCTTCGTGCTGCCGGAAGGGCTGATCTATCTCGACGGCAATTCGCTGGGCGCCCTGCCGCGGGCGGCGGCGGCCCGGGTGGCCAGGGTGGTGGAGCAGGAGTGGGGCGGCCATCTGATCGCCGGCTGGACGGCCGATGGCTGGATGGACTGGCCGGAGCGACTGGGCGACCGGCTGGCGCCGCTGATCGGCGCGGCGGCGGGCGAGGTGATCGTCGCCGAGACCACCTCGATCAACCTGTTCAAGCTGGTCGCGGCCGCCCTGCACCTGCGCCCCGGCCGCCGCAAGATCCTGTCCGACACCGCGAACTTCCCGACCGATCTCTACATGATCCAGGGGCTTGCCGACCTCGCCGGCCACCGCCACCGGCTGGTGACGGTGGAGGAGGAGCGCCTGATCGATGCGATCGACGAGGATACCGCGGTCGTCACCGCCACCCATGTGAACTACAAGACCGGCCGCATGCATGACCTTGCCGCCGTCACCGCGGCGGCCCGGGCGAAGGGCGCCCTGGTGGTGTGGGACCTGGCGCACTCCGCCGGGGCGGTGCCGCTGGACCTGAAGGCGGCGGGGGCCGATTTCGCCGTCGGCTGCGGCTACAAGTACCTGAATGGCGGGCCGGGCGCGCCGGCCTTTCTCTATGTCGCCGAGCGGCTGCAGCAGCAGGCGCGCCAGCCGCTGACCGGCTGGCTCGGCCATGCCGAACCCTTCGCCTTCGATCTCGACTACCGCCCCGCATCCGGCATCCGGCGCTTCAAGTGCTCCTCGCCGCCGGTCCTTGGCCTGGCGGCGCTGGAGGCGGCGCTGGACGTGTTCGCCGATGCCGACATGGCGGCGCTCAGGGCCAAGTCGATGGCGCTGACGGAACTGTTCATCCGCCGCGTCGAGGTCGAGGCCGCCGGCCACGGCTTCGTGCTGGCGAGCCCCGGGGATCCCAACCGGCGCGGCAGCCAGGTCAGCTTTCACCACCCGCAGGGCTACCCGGTCATGCAGGCGCTGATCCGCCGGGGCGTGGTGGGGGATTTCCGCGCCCCCGACATCGTGCGCTTCGGCTTCGCCCCGCTTTATGTCCGCCATGTCGATGTGTGGGACGCCGCCGCGATACTGGGCGACATCATGCGCAAGCGCAGTTGGGACCAGCCCGAACTGCACCGCCGCGCCAGCGTCACCTGAACCCGTCCGGCGGACACGAAAAAGGCCGCGTCCGGCGCGGCCTTTGCGGTTGCCTGTGGTGGCGGCGGACCCTACTTGATCTTGGTCTCGCGGAACACGACGTGCTTCTTGGCGACCGGGTCGTACTTCTTCAGCTCAAGCTTTTCCGTCTTGGTCCGCGGGTTCTTCTTGGCGACATAGAAGTAGCCGGTATCGGCCGTGCTCTGGAGCTTGATCAGCAGGGTCGTCGGCTTGGCCATGTCAGCACCCGTTGAAAGGTCGGAAACGCGGGAACCGGCAAAATAGTGACCGCGGCCCGGCTGTCAAGGGGCAAACGCCGTCACCGCGGCCCCGCCTCACGCCCGCAGCACCCGGGCGGCCGACACCTTGAACTCTGGGATCTTGCCGTCGGGGTCGAGGGCGGGGTTGGTCAGCAGGTTCGCCGCCGCCTCGACATAGGCGAAGGGCACGAACACCATGTCCTCCTGGCACGCCTCGTCGGCGCGAACCGGCAGCGTGATCGCGCCGCGCCGGGTCTCGACCCTGGCGAGGTCGCCGGCGGCGAGCCCCAGCCGGCGCAGCGCCAGCGGGTGCAGGCTGGCACTGGCCGAGGGTTCGAGGGCGCTCAGCGCGGCCGAGCGCCGGGTCATCGCGCCGGTGTGCCAGTGTTCGAGCTGGCGGCCGGTGGTCAGCACGAAGGGGTAGTCGGCATCGGCCTGCTCGGCCGGCGGGCGGTAGCTGGCGGGCACCAGCCGGGCGGTGCCGTCCGGCGTCGGGAAGGCGTCGTCGAACACCACCGCCCGGCCCGGCCGGTCCGGAGCCTCGGCCGGATAGGTCACGGCATCCTCGCGCTCCAGCCTGTCCCAGGTGATGTTGGCGAGGGACGGCATGGCGCGGGCCATCTCGGCGAACACCTCGCGGGGGTGGCGGTAGGTCCAGGCGAGGCCCAGGCGGCGGGCGATCTCCACCGTGATCCACCAGTCCTCGCGCGCCTCGCCCGGCGGCTCCACCGCCTTGCGGCCCATCTGCACCTGGCGGTTGGTGTTGGTCACGGTGCCGCATTTCTCGGGCCAGGCGGTGGCCGGCAGCACCACATCGGCCAGCATGGCGGTCTCGGTCAGGAAGATGTCCTGGACCACCAGGTGGCGCAGCGTCGCCAGCGCCTGCCGCGCATGCCCGGCATCGGGATCGGACATCGCCGGGTTCTCGCCCATGATGTACATGCCCTTGATCTCGCCGCGCCCGACCGCGTCCACGATCTCCACCACCGTCAGCCCGGGCGCGGGATCGAGGCGGGCCCCCCACAGCGCCTCGAAGCGCTCACGGTTGGCGGCGATGCCCACCCGGGCATAGTCCGGAAACACCATCGGGATCAGCCCGGCATCGGAGGCGCCCTGCACGTTGTTCTGGCCGCGCAGCGGGTGCAGCCCGCAGCCGGGCCGCCCGACATTGCCGGTCAGCATGGCGAGCGAGATCAGGCAGCGGGCATTGTCGGTGCCATGGGTGTGCTGGCTCACCCCCATGCCCCAGAAGATGATGCCGCGCGGGGCGGTGGCGAAATCGCGGGCAACCTTCCGGATCACCTCCGGTTCGATGCCGCAGATCGGTGCCATCGCTTCGGGCGTGCACTCGGCGAGGTGGGCGGCGAGGGCGGCATAGCCCTGGGTGCGGCGGTCCACGAAATCGCGGTCGACCAGCCCCTCGGCCACGATCACCTGCATCATCGCATTCAGCAGGGCAACGTCGCTGCCCGGGCGGAAGCGCAGCATGTGGGTGGCGTGGCGGCGCAGCGCGGTGCCGCGCGGGTCCATCACGATCAGCTTTGCCCCCCGCTTGGCGGCCTGCTTGAAGTAGGTGGCGGCGACCGGGTGATTGTCCGTCGGGTTCGCGCCGATCACGATGATGGCATCGGCCAGCAGGGCGTCGTTGAACGGGGCGGTGACGGCGCCCGACCCGATCCCCTCCATCAGGGCGGCGACCGAGGAGGCGTGGCACAGCCGGGTGCAGTGGTCGACGTTGTTGTGCCCGAAGGCCGTGCGGATCAGGCGCTGGAACAGGTAGGCTTCCTCATTGGTGCATTTGGCCGAGCCGAAGCCGGCGACGGCGCGGCCGCCGAAGCCGTCGCGCAGGGCGGCCAGGCCGCCGGCG
>CAZEQG010000336.1:0-4177 GCA_964514295.1 uncultured Alphaproteobacteria bacterium | reverse complement strand
TCGGCAGTGCCCCGGCCGCCGGCCCGGGCAGCAGCCGCCGCACCACCCGCTCCAGCGCCCGCGCCAGGTCGATCGGGATCTCGGCGATACCGCCAGGGGGTATCTCCAGCACTTCGCCATGGCGTTCGACGATTGCCGCCAGCGCCTCTAGCTCCCCCTGCCGGGCGATCGCCAGCAGCGGCACCGGATCATCGGCCGCCAGCAGCATCTCGATGCCGTTGCCGGTCGGCGTCAGTGGCCCGATACTGGCCCGCCAGGCCTGGAACCGATCACGCAACGTCATGCCGCTGCCCCCCGCGCTCGCCTCGCTCGCCGCCGTCACCGCCGCGATCGACCGGATAAATCAACTGCTCGGCCTCGTCGAGGCGGGAAAGCGCTGGACCCGCCGCCAGGTGCTGGACCCGGTGCTGACGCTGGCAGCCGACACGGTGGCGGCGCAGGTGCGCCTGGCGGTGCTGGAACAGGCCACGCTGATGGCGGGCTCGGCGATCCGCACCAATGCGCTGGTGGTGGTCAGCGTGATCGTCGCCGCCTTCCTGGCCGACCTGCTGCTGCCGGCCGGCTGGACCCGGCTGGTGATCAGCGCCGTGCTGATCATCGCCTCGGTGCTCAGCCTGCCGGCCTTCCTGCGCAGCCTCGCCCTGGCGGTGGCGGCGCTCAGGGCATGGCTGGCGCTCGGCATCGACCCGCACCGGCTGCTTCGCTTCGTCGCCTATGCCGGGCTGCTCGGCCGGCCGGAGCTGGCCTCGCCCGAGGTCAAGCGGGCGCTGTGGCTGGCCCGGCAGGTGGATGGCCCGGGCGATGCGGCCGCCCTCGCCTGGCGGCTGAGCGACGAGATCCCGACGGCGATCCGCGCCACGCTGGCGATCCTTGCCTGGCACCTGCTGATGCCGCTGCTGACGCTGGGGCTGCTGCTGCGCATGCTGCTGCACTACTAGCAGCGCCGCCCAGATTGACGCGCCGCCTGCCCGCCCATAGCCTCGCCGCCATGAGGAGCCCCCGATGATCCGCGCCCTGGCGCCGCTCGTCCTGCTGATCGCCGTGGCGGCGGCCATGCGGCCGGCAGCCGCGGTCGACCTGCCCTTCGCCTGCGAGGATTTCGCCGAGGCGCTGAAGCCCGGCCAGGAGGAGGCATTGTCGCCCGAGCAGGACACGCTGCGCCGCGACTGCCGGGAGAAGCTGGAGGATGGCGGCAGCGTCGGCGCGCTGGTGTTCATGGGGCGCAAGATCGGTGGCGGCCAGCCCTGCACCGAAGCCTGCCCCACGGCCTTCCGCAATGGCGGCTATCCGGGCTGGCAGTCGGACGGCCTGTGCGCCGTCATCTGCCGGCCCTGAGCGCGGGGCAAGGCCATGCGCTTCCATGCCCGCCGCCAGCGCTTCCGGGCGATTCTTGCCGGGCCGGCCTGCATCCGCCCGGCCTCGGTCTATGATCCGCTGTCGGCGCGGATGGCCGAGACGCTCGGCTTTCCGATGATGATGCTGGCGGGCTCCACCGCCTCGCTGGTGCTGCTCGGCGCCCCCGACCTGGTGCTGGTGACGATGGACGAGTTTGCCGGGCTTGCCGCCCGCATCTGCCGGGCCGGCGAGCTGCCGCTGCTGGTCGATGCCGATCACGGCTTCGGCGGCGCCCTGCATGCGGCCCGCACGGTGGAGGCGCTGGAAGCGGCGGGGGTGGCCGGGCTGACCCTGGAGGACACCGAGCTGCCGCCGGCCTATGGCAGCGCCGGCCCGCGCCTCATCGGGCATGCCGAGGCGCAGGGCAAGATCGCCGCCGCCGTCGCCGCACGGCGCGACCCGGACCTGGTGGTGGTCGGGCGGACCAGCGCCCTCACCGTCACCGGCACAGAGGATTGCGTGGCGCGGCTGAAGCTGTTTGCCGCCGCCGGGGCCGATGCGCTGTTCCTGCCGGCGATCGCCAGCATCGAGCAGCTTGAGGCGGTTTCGGCGGCAACCGGCCTGCCGCTGATTGCCGGCGCGCTCGGGCCCGGGCTCGACGATCCGGTTCTGCTGGAGCGGCACCGGCTGCGCGTCTGCCTGCAGGGGCATCTGCCGCTGCAGGCATCGATCGCCGCCGCCCATTCGGCCTTGAGCGCGCTGAGGGATGGCGTGCCGCCGGCCAGCCGGGGCGCAGCCGCCCTGCCCGATGAGGTGCTGGCCAGGCTGACCCGGCGCGACGACTACGCCCGCATGGCCCGCGACTATATGGGCCAGCCGGAGAAGAAGTAGCGGGCCAAGAGGCGTGGGCGGCTATCCCGCCCGGCACTCGGCCATCAGCTTGTCCAGGAAATCGAGGCAGAGGTCCATCTGCTCGAGGCTGACGAACTCGTCTGCCTGGTGGGCCTGGTCGATCGAGCCCGGCCCGATGATCACCGCCGGGATGCCGGCGCGCTGGAACAGCCCGCCCTCGGTGCCATAGGGCACCGCGCCGGCAATGTTCTTGCCGGTGAGCCGGCGCCCCAGGGTTTCGGCCTCGCCATCCGGATCGGCCAGCAGCCCGGGCAGGGTGTTGACCGTCTCCATCACGATCTCGGCGGCGTTATGCTGGGCCTTCAGCCAGGGCAGCACCACTGTGTTCGCATAGGCTTCCAGGCGGCGGCCGATCTCGGCCGGATCGTCTTCCGGCACGCAGCGCGCCTCCCAGCGGAACTCGGCGTGGTTCGGGATGATGTTGGGCGCCGTGCCGCCATTCATCATGCCCACGTTGAAGGTCGTGTACGGAGGCTCGAAATCCATGTCAGCCGAGGGCTTTGCGCGGAACTCCTCAACCATCTCGGCAATCTTTGCGATGAGCTTCCCGGCGGCCATGTTGGCGTTGGCGCCGAGATGGGGCTTGGAGGAATGCGCCTCCACGCCCCTGATCGTGCAGCGGAAGGAGCAGGCGCCCTTGTGCCGGTTGACCGGCAGCATGTCGGTCGGCTCGCCGACGATGGCCAGTCGCGGCTTGGGCGCATGCTCGCGGAAACTGTCGATCAGCGTGCGCACGCCATAGCAGCCGACCTCCTCGTCATAGGTGAAGGCATAGTGGATCGGCGTCGCCAGGGTCTTTTCCAGGAAGCTGTCGAGCATCACCAGGGCGCAGGCGATGAAACCCTTCATGTCGCAGGCGCCGCGTCCATGCAGCCGGCCGTCGCGGATCACCGCCCGGAAGGGGTCGCTGGCCCAGCTCTGGCCGGCCACCGGCACCACGTCGGTGTGGCCGGACAGCGCCACCCCGGCCCGGTCCCGCGGCCCGATGGTGGCGAACAGGTTGGCCTTCTGCCCGGTGGCGTCATGCACCAGCCGGCTTTCCACCCCGCGTTCGGCGAGGTAGGCGCGGATGAAGGCAATCAGCTCCAGGTTCGACAGCGCCGAGGTGGTGTCGAAGGCGATCAGGCGGCCCAGCATGTCGAGGGACGCGGCGTGCAGCGGATGGGTCATGGCCGCTGACCTTATGCCCGGCGCGCGGCGGCGTCGAGGGCTTCAGCCCCCGCCGCTGCCGATCATCGTGAGAAACTCGCGCCGGGTCTCCGGATTGTCGCGGAAGGCGCCCAGCATGCGGCTGGTCACCATGCTGACGCCATGCTTGTGCGCGCCGCGGGTGGTCATGCACTGGTGCGTCGCCTCGATCACCACGGCCACGCCCTTGGGCTGCAGCACGTCGCTGATGGTGTTGGCGATCTGCGCCGTCATCTTCTCCTGGATCTGCAGCCGCTTGGCATAGGCCTCCACGACCCGGGCGAGCTTCGAGATGCCGACCACGCGATGGTGCGGCAGATAGGCGACATGCGCCTTGCCGATGATCGGCGCCAGATGGTGCTCGCAGAAGGAGGTGAAGGGAATGTCGCGCAGGATCACCATCTCGTCATAGCCGTCGGTCTCGCTGAAGGTGCGCTGCAGCAGGGTGACCGGGTCGACCTCGTAGCCCTGGAACCATTCCTCGAACGCACGCGCGACGCGGGCCGGGGTGTCCAGCAGCCCTTCGCGCGCCGGATCGTCGCCGGCCCAGGCGAGCAGCGTGCGCACCGCCTCCTCGGCCTGCGCCCGCGACGGACGGCGGGCCGGCGGCGGCACGGCGATGGCGGTGGCCATGGCGGGTTTCGGCAGGGTATCCGGCGCAGCCGCCATGTCACGTCCTTCCATCTGCGCGGGTACCGGGGATCGGGCCGCCTTGCCAGGACATGGCGCGGCAGCGCCCAAG
>CAZEQG010000335.1:0-4198 GCA_964514295.1 uncultured Alphaproteobacteria bacterium | reverse complement strand
AGCCGCTCGACCGCCGCCGGCCCGGCCCGCCAGGGCACCACCACATCCACCTCCTGTGCCCCGGCGGCGATGGCGGCGGCGCATTCGGCGGCTGCCGCCGCCGGATCATCGGCGCCGGCGGGGAAGTTGGCGACGGTGGCAAGCCGGATGCCGGGGGCCAGCAGGGGCCTTGCCAGCGGCACGAAGCGCGGCCAGATGCAGATGGCGGCGACAGGCCCCTCGGGCGTTGCCGCCCTTGCGCACAGCCTGCGGATGGCGGCCTCGTCGTCGCCGTCGTTCAGGCTGGTGAGGTCCAGCACCGCGATCGCGCGGCGGGCGGTGGCATCGTCACACTGCACGGATCAGCCCCTCCAGGGCGGCGATCAGCCGCCCGGTTGCCTGGCGGCCGATCTCCTCGACCGCGTGGCCGTCGATCCCCTCGGCCACCATGCCGGTGCCCATGTTGGTCATCACCGAGATGCCGGCGAGCTTGAGCCCGCAATGCCGGGCGATGATCGCCTCGTGCACGGTCGACATGCCCACGGCATCGCCGCCCAGCCGGCGGAAGGCATCGATCTCGGCCGCCGTCTCGTATTGCGGCCCATGCACGCCGATATAGACCCCCTCGGCGGCGAGCCCGAGCAGCCGGCGCAGGCCGGGATCATAAAGGTCCGTCATGTCGGGGAAGCGCGGCCCGGTGGCGGGCTCGTTGGGGCCGCTGAGCGGGCTGCGGCCGGTCAGGTTCACCTGGTCGCGGATCGCCATCAGGGTGCCCGGCGGCATGGCCGGGTTCAGCGAGCCGGCGGCGTTGGTCAGCACCAGCAGCGAGGCCCCGAGCGCGCGGATGAGGCGGATCGGCACCCCCATGGCATCGGCCGGATGGCCTTCATAGCCGTGCGCCCGGCCCTGCAGCACGGCGACCGGACGACCGGCGAGGCGCCCCAGCACCAGCCGCCCCGGATGGCCATTGACCCCGGTGCGCGGGAAGCCGGGCAGGGCGGCGTAGGGCAGGACGACGGCGCCCTCCAGCCGGTCGGCCAGCCCGGCAAGCCCGGTGCCGGTGACGATGCCGGCAACCGGCGCGAAGCCCGGGGCCGCCGCGCGGACGATGTCGAGCGCACTCGGCCCCGGCACGGCTTCGGCCGTCCGGCCGAGATTGGCGGGCCCGAAGGACTGCGGCAGCAGCTCGTCGAGGGTGAAGGTCCGGCGCAGCCCCTCCGGCCCGCACACATGCACCGGCGTGTCGGGCCTGGCGAATTCGCGGATGCGCTGGCGGCAGCCGCCGCAGGGGGTGCACAGCCCCTCGCCGCCGCCGACCACCAGGATCTCGGCGATCTCCCGCTCGCCGGCCGCGATCATGGCGGCGATCGCCCCGGCCTCGGCGCACTGGCCTTGCGGATAGGCGGCATTCTCGACATTGGCGCCGGCATGCAGCGCGCCCGCGGGCGTGCGGATGCAGGCCCCGACCTTGAAGCCGGAATAGGGTGCATAGGCCCGCTCGCGGACGGCGAGTGCCGCGGAGAATAGGGGGCCAAGATCATGCGGCGTCATCGGGCGGGCGGGCGGCAGGCGCAGGGCGGGCGGGGCATGCGGCGATTCTCCCCCGCCCGCCGGCGGAAGACAAGCCTCGCCCTAGCGTTCCTTCACGTAGGCCGTGCCGATCGCCTTGGGGGCGACGGCGCGGCCGACGAAGCCGGCCAGCAGCAGCACGGTCAGGAGATAGGGCAGGGCCTGGATCGCCTGCACCGGCACCTGCCCCAGTCCGGGAATGACCGCCCCCTGGAGGCGGACCTGGAGGGCATCGGTCAGCGCGAAGATCAGGCAGGCGGCCAGCGTCGGCCACGGCTTCCACTTGCCGAAGATGAGCGCGGCCAGTGCCAGGAACCCCTTGCCGGCCGACATGTCGCGGATGAAGCCGGCACCATGGGCGATCGACAGGTAGCTGCCCGCGAGCCCCGACAGCGCCCCGCACACGATCATCGCCTGATAGCGCAGCAGGGTGACCGAGATGCCGGCGGTGTCGACCGCGGCCGGGTTCTCGCCCACCGCCCGCAGGCGCAGGCCGAAGCGGGTGCGGTAGAGCACATAGGCGCTGGCCGGCACCAGGGCGGCGGCGAGATAGACCAACAGGTTGTGGCCGCTGACCACCTCGGCATAGACCGGCCCCAGCAGCGGCACGCCGGCCAGGGTGTCGGCGAAGGGCAGGTCGATGTCGCCGAAGCGCGCGGCATCGCCCAGCAGCGGCGTGCGCCCGGCCTGGCCGAACCAGGCATTGGCCAGGGTTGGCGCCAGGCCCGCCACCAGGATGTTGAGGGCCATGCCGGAAACCACCTGGTTGCCGGCATAGCTGATGCAGGCCGCGCCATGGATCAGCGCCAGCATGATCCCGGCCAGCAGCCCGGCGGCCAGGCCAACCCAGGGGGAACCGGCCAGGAAGGCGGCGGCACCGGCGGCAAAGGCGGCGGCCAGCATCTTGCCTTCCAGGCCGACCTCGACCACCCCGGCGCGCTCGGCGTAGAGCCCGGCCAGCGCCGCCAGCACCAGCGGGGCGGCCAGCCGCACCGTCGAATCGAGGATGTAGAGGGCCTGGATGTAGGCGTCCATCATGCCCCCGCCAGCCGCCGCAGCGCGCCACGGAAGAAGCCGTCGAAGGCGCCGCAGAACAGGATCACCAGCCCCTGCACGGCCACCACCAGATCGCGGCTCATCGCCGGGATCTCGAAGGCCAGTTCGGTGCCGCCCTGGAACAGCGCCCCGAACAGGATGGCCGACAGCACGATGCCGACCGGGTGGTTGCGGCCCATCAGGGCGACAGCGATGCCGACATAGCCGAAGCCGCCGACGAAGCCGATCATCAGCCGCTGCTGCACGGCCATCAGCTCGTTGATGCCGACCAGCCCGGCCAGCGCGCCCGAGATCACCATGGCGCGCACCACCGCCGCCTTCGGGTCGATGCCGGCATAGACGGCCGCCCGCTCCGACTGGCCCACCACCCGGAGCCCATAGCCGCCCGGCATGTGCCAGACATAGAGCCAGAACGCAAAGGCCACGCCGAGCGCCAGCAGGAAGGACAGGTTCAGCGGCGATTCGGCAAGGCCGGGGATCACCTCGTGCAGGGCCGGCAGGCGGCTCGCCTCGCCGAAAGCCCGGGTCTCGGGCGACTGCTGGCCGGGCCGGATCATCACGTTGACCAGCAGCCAGGTCATCAGCGCGGCGGCCAGGAAGTTGAACATGATGGTGGTGATCACCACGTGGCTGCCGCGATGGGCCTGCAGCCAGCCCGGCACCGCCGCCCAGGCGGCGCCGAACAGGCCGCCCGCCGCGCAGGCCACGGGCAGCACCAGCCACCAGGGAAGATCGCCCAGCGCCAGGCAGACAAGCGCCACGCCCAGCCCGCCGATATAGGCCTGGCCTTCGCCGCCGATGTTGAACAGGCCGGCATGGAAGGCGATGGCGACGGCGAGACCGGTGAAGATGAAGTTGGTGGCGTAGTAGAGGGTGAAGCCGATCGATTCGCCCGAGCCGAAGGCGCCGTCGATCATGATCTCCAGCGCCACCGCAGGGTTTTCGCCCATCGCCGCCACCAGCAGCGCGGTGACCAGGAACGCCGCGGCCAGTGCCGCCAGCGGCGCCAGCACCAGGTCGACCAGTCGCCCGGCCGCCATCAGGCGGCCTCGCGCCCGGCCGCGATGCCCGCCATCATCAGCCCGATCTGGCGCTCGTCCGTGGTTTCCGGCGTGACCTCGCCAACGATCCGCCCGGCGAACATCACCAGGATGCGGTCGGACAGGGCGAGGATCTCGTCAAGCTCAACCGATACCAGCAGGATCGCCTTGCCGGCCTCCCGCATCGCCAGGAGCTGGCCGTGGATGAAGGCGATGGCGCCGATGTCGACGCCGCGCGTCGGCTGGCCGACCAGCAGCAGGTCGGGATCGCCCTCGATCTCGCGCGCCAGCACCAGCTTCTGCTGGTTGCCGCCGGAAAAGCCGATGGTGCGGTATGCCGGATCGAGCGGGCGCACGTCGTAGGATTCCATATGGGCGCGGGTGCGCCTCAGAATCCCGGCCCAGTCGAACAGCAGCCGCTGGAGCGTCCCCCGTCCGCGCAGCTCCGGCGCCTCGTGGTGGCCGAGCAGCGCGGTCTCGCAGGCCGGGAAGCTGGCGACCACGCCCATGCGCAGCCGGTCCTCCGGGACATGGCCGAGGCCGCGCGCGCGCAG
>CAZEQG010000334.1:0-4201 GCA_964514295.1 uncultured Alphaproteobacteria bacterium | reverse complement strand
TCCAGCCAGAAACGGGCAGCCCCCGGCTCGGCGGCTAGGCCGGCCCGGGCCCGGCGCAGCCGCTCAGCCGATGCCGCCAAGGAACACCAGCAGCAGCCCCGCCGCCCCGGCCGCGAGGCAGAGCACCGGCCGGCGCAGCGGGTTGATCACGGCAAAGCTCAGCAGCCAGATCCCGCCCCCCACCTTCGCCGCTGCCAGCAGCGCCAGCACCGGCATTTCGGCCAGGTGCAGCATGGCCGGGTTGTAGATGAAGCCGAGCGGCACCACGAACAGCCCGACGCCCAGCCGCATCGCCGTCCAGGCGACGGGCAGCCACGGCGTCTCGGCGATGCCAGCGGCGATGAACACATTGCCGCAGACCGGCGGCGTGATGGTGCACAACAGCGCGTACCAGAACACGAACAGATGGGCGTGGAGGGCCGGCAGGCCAAGCTGTTCCAGGGCCGGGCCGGCAACCGCGATGCAGATCAGATAGGCCGCGGTGGTCGGCAGCTCCATGCCCAGCACCAGCGCCGCCAGCCCGGTGAGCAGCAGGGCGAGCCAGAGCTCGCCGCCGGCGGCCGAGACGATGACGCTGGTCAGCTTCACCCCCAGCCCGGTCATCGAGAACACGCCGACGATCAGGCTGGCGCACAGGATGATGGCGGCGATCTGGGCCACCTGCACCGCCGCCTCGCGCAGGGCGAGCGCGGTGCGCGCCGCCCAGCCTGGGATGTCGGGCCGGGCCTCGGCATCGAGCATCAGCGTCGCCCAGGTCGCGGCCGTGGCAAAGACGGCGGCATAGGCCACGGTGTAGTTGCTGAAGGCCAGGGTGCCGACCAGGATGCCGAAGGGTATGGCAAAGAAGGGGAAGCTGCGCCCGACCGCCCGCCAGCCCGGCAGCGCCGAGGCTTCGATGCCGCGCAGGTCGTGCTTGACCGCGTAGTTGTGCACGCCCCACCACACGGCGATGAAGAACAGCAGCGCCGGCAGGGCGGCCGCCACCATGATGTCCGGGTAGGTCACGCGCAGCAGTTCCGCCATCACGAAGGCGCCCGCCCCCATGATCGGCGGCATGATCTGGCCGCCGGTCGAGGCCACCGCCTCGGTCGCCGCCGCCAGCGCCCGTGGATAGCCCAGCCGCTTCATGCCCGGGATGGTGATCGCCCCGGTGGTCGCCGTATTGGCGGAGGCCGAGCCCGAGATCATGCCGTAGAGCGCGCTCGACAGCACCGACACCTTGGCGGCACCGGCCCGCAGCCGCCCGGCCGACTGCAGGGCCAGGGTCATGAACCCCTGCCCCGCCGCCCCGGCCGACACGAAGGCGCCGAGGATGACGAAAGGCGCGATGGTATCCAGCGTGATGCCGGAAAGCTGGCCCCACAGCCCACCCTCGGCCACCACCAGGGTGCCGAAGAAATAGTCGGCCGGAATGCCGGCATGGCCGAAGTAGCCGGGGATGTGCTGGCCCAGCAGGCCATAGGCCAGCACCGCCACCGCGACCGCCGGCATCACCCACTTGATCGCCCGGCGCGCCATCTCCAGCGTGCAGCCGATCAGCACCAGCGCCAGCAGATACTGCCAGGGGCCGCTGATGGCGCCGTACTGTTCCACCAGCGTATCGCGGAAGGCGACCACCGCGGCGCAGGCGGCAAGCCCGGCCGCCCCCACCACCCAGCCCGCCACCCGGCCGGCGCCGGGACACCCTGGCCCCAGCAGGAAGACGAACAGGATGGCGAAGGCCATGTGGATGGGCCGCGCCACCAGGTTGGGCAGCAGGCCGGAGAACACGTAGTAGAGGTGAAAGCCGACCGACAGGGCCGCCGCGCCAAGGGCGGCCCCGTCGATCAGCCGATGGCCGGTCAAGCCCGGATCACATCATCGCGCCGGGAATGGCAACGCCGGCTTCCTTGTAGTAGCGCAGGGCGCCCGGATGCATCTTCACCTGGAGCTGCGGCACCAGGGCCGGCGTCACCCCGGCCCACCAGGGCTGCGCCTTCGCCAGCTCCTCGCGCTGCCGCCAGAAGGTGCGGGTGACGAAATAGGCCGTCTCCTCGTCCATCTCCGTGGTGCCATAGGCGCCGACGGCGAGACCCACCGTATCGACCGGGGCGTCCTGGCCCTTGTAGGTACCGGGCGCGATGGTGATCGGCCCGGCATTCGGATCGGCGGCGTTCAGCTTCGCCCGGACATCGGCGGACAGGCTGAGGATGCGCAAAGGCACGGCGCTGGCCAGCTCGACCACCTGGGGGGTGGGGTGCGAACTGCAGGTGGCAAAGCCCGACACCCGCTTGTTGCGCAGCGCCGCACTCGCCTGGTTCAGCTCGACATCGACCACCTCGACCTTGCCGGTCAGCCCCAGCACGTCGAACATCCGGCTCATCTGCTGCTCGCAGAAGGTGCCCTTGCCGCCGCCGATGAACTTGTGGCCGGCCAGCCCGTCGATGGCGGTGATGCCGCTATCGGCCGAGACCACGGCATGGACGGTGATGAAGGGCATCACGAACAGCCCGCGGATGCGATCGAAGCCGGTCTCGCCCTCAAACGGCTTCTGGCCCTTGAGGCCCTGATGGATGAGGCCGGGCGGGGTGGTGAACAGGAAGGCGCCGGGGCGCTTGGCCGCCTCCTTCACGTTCTGCACGGAACCCTGGCTCTCCTCCACGGTCGGCAGGATCTTGCCGCCGCTCTCCTTCTTCAGGAGTTCGGAAAGCTGGACCATCATCACATAGTAGGAGGTGCCGGCCTTGGCCGATTTCAGGGTCAGCCTCGTGTCGGCGGCGGCGGGGCCGGCGGCCAGCAGCAGCGCCGCTGCGGCGGCCAGGGCAAATCGCTTCATGGTGTCTTTCCTCCCGAATTGCAGACTTCGGCAATAGAAGCGGGGGGAAGGCCCGAAACACAAGAGTGAAGCGTGGCTAGCGGCCGGTCCGGGTGACGCGGTAGAGCAGCGGGCCGGCCGATTCGGTGGTCAGCCCCGGCACCACGGCAACACCGAAGGCAAAGGGCATGCCTTCGCCGCGCTCCTTCACCTCGGCGGTGGTCGCGGTGCTGCCGGGCTCGGTGCGCTCCGCCGCCGCCTTTGCCTGCTCGCGCAGCGCCTCGTCCGGGTCGCTTCCCGACAGCACCTCCCCCATGGCCATGCCGACCCGCACGAAGAGCTGGAGCCCGGGATTGACCTCGCGCCGCGAGGCCGCCGATTCGTGGATGGTGAGGGCGGCATCGATGGCCGGGCGAAGCTGGTCGAAGACACCGATCATCCCGTCGCCGAAATGCTCCAGCTCGCGGCCCGCAAAGCGGCGGAGCGCATTGCGCACGACATCGTCATGCTGGCGCATGCCCTGCTCGTCGGCACGGCCCTGGGGCAGCCGGGTGGCGACGAGGAAGACCGGCCGCAGCTTGGGCGCCCGCGCCTCCTCCTCCGCCTTGGCGCGGGCCGACAGCGCCTCGCCCAGCATCCGCCCGGGCGATATGCCGCTGTCCAGGAAGGCGATGATGCCGTCCCGCCCGCGCTTGAAGACGTCAAGCTCCAGCGGCTTCTCGAAGACCGAGGGCAGATCCTCGATGGTGTTCTGGGCATCGGCCGAATCCTGCCCCACCGCCTCCATCGCCTTGTGGATCAGCGGAAACTGGAAGGTGGCGGGCAGGCTGGCGCGCTGGTGATAGGCCGCGGCGGCGCCGGCGATGAAGATGCGCACCGCCCGCGCGCCGTCATCGTCGAGCTTCAGCCGCATCGCCTCGCGGTCGAAGATGTCGAGCTGGGTCACCGCCTCGGTCACGAAATGCGCCATGAAGCGCGCGGCATGCTCGAATCCCGGGTCGTCGGGCACCGGCGGGGCGGCGGCACGCGGAAGCTGCACGGCAATCGCCTGGGCGGCCGGCACCACGGTGACGCCGGATGGAGGGCCAGACGCGGGCGCTGCCTCCTCCATCAGGTTCAGCCGCCGGCCGACATTGGCGATGACGAAATAGACCAGCCCGAACACCACGACCGCGCCGGCCAGCGCCAGCCCGTCGGCCGCCAGCCCCGGCACCCGGCCGATCAGCATCTGCGACAGGCTGACGAAGCTGGCGATGCCGAACACCGCGCCGAACACGATGGCGACGGCGGAGGAGAGGAAAGCGGTGGTCTCGCCCGAACGCTGGCCAGGGGTGTAGGCGCCGATCACCTCCTTCACGCCGGCGGCGGCCGCCTCCTCGGGCCGGGCGCGGGCGGCCGCCGCGGCCG
>CAZEQG010000333.1:0-4206 GCA_964514295.1 uncultured Alphaproteobacteria bacterium | reverse complement strand
CCCAAGCCGGCAGCGCCGCTGCCGCCGGGGAGCGGCGGAAACCGGGGCGCCAGTGCCGCCGGCGGCACTGGCATGGCGGTTGCTGACAGGCGGTGCGGGGAGCCGGGATCCGGCCCGGCGCCCGGGTGCCCATGCCTGTTCTGCGGGAGCCGCCATGTTCGATACCGTGCTGATCGCCAACCGTGGCGAGATTGCCTGCCGCATCGCCCGCACGCTGCGCCGCATGGGCATCCGCAGCGTGGCGGTACATTCCGAGGCCGACCGCACCAGCGCCCATGTCAGCGCCTGCGACATCGCGGTGGCGATCGGCGGGGCGGCGCCGGCCGACAGCTACCTGAAGGGCGAGGCGATCATCGCCGCCGCCAAGGCGACGGGGGCCCAGGCGATCATCCCCGGCTACGGCTTCCTGTCGGAGAATGCCGGTTTCGCGGAAGCCTGCGAGGCGGCGGGCATCGCCTTCGTCGGGCCGACGCCGGCGCAGATGCGCGAGTTCGGCCTGAAGCACGCGGCCCGCGCCCTGGCCGAGGTGGCCGAGGTGCCGCTGTCGCCCGGCTCCGGCCTGCTGCGCGACGTCGAGGACGCGCTCGCCGAGGCGCGGCTGATCGGCTACCCGGTGATGCTGAAGACGACGGCCGGCGGCGGCGGCATCGGCATGACGCGCTGCGCCGACGAGGCCGGGCTGCGCGAGGCCTATGCCTCGGTCGAGCGGATGGGGCGGAGCTTCTTCGGCGATGGCGGCGTGTTCGTGGAGCGCTGCATCGACCGCGCCCGCCATGTCGAGGTGCAGATCTTCGGCGACGGGCGCGGCAATGTGGTGGCGCTTGGCGAGCGCGACTGCTCGATCCAGCGCCGCAACCAGAAGGTGGTGGAGGAGACGCCCGCCCCCGGCCTGCCGGCGGCGACCCGGGCGAAGCTGATGGCGGCGGCGGAAAACCTCGGCCGCTCGGTCGGCTACCGGTCGGCCGGCACGGTCGAGTTCATCTACGACGAGGCCGCCGACCAGTTCTATTTCCTGGAGGTGAACACCCGACTGCAGGTCGAGCATGCGATCACCGAGGCGGTGACCGGCATCGACCTGGTGGAATGGATGATCCTGACCGCCGCCGGCACGCCGCCCGACCTGTCGGCCGTGCCGGCGCCGCGGGGTGCGGCGATCGAGGTCCGGCTCTACGCCGAGGATCCGCTGCGCGGCTTCCAGCCCAGCCCCGGCACCCTCACGGAAGTGCGCTTTCCCGCCGATGTCCGGGTCGACGGGTGGGTGGCGACCGGCAGCGAGGTGTCGCCCTACTACGACCCGATGCTGGCCAAGGTGATCGTCCATGCCGACAGCCGCGAGGCGGCGATCGACCGGCTGTCGGCGGCCCTGGCGGCGACCCGGCTGTGCGGCATCTCGACCAACCTCGACTATCTGCGCCAGATCGTGGCCAGCCCCGCCTTCAGGGCCGGGCAGGTGTCGACCCGCTTCATCGACGCCTTCACCTACCGGCCGCCGACGATCGAGGTGGTGGCGCCCGGCACCTATACCACGGTGCAGGACTATCCCGGCCGCGTCGGCTACTGGGACATCGGCGTCCCGCCCTCCGGCCCGATGGACGACTGGGCCTTCCGCGCCGCCAACCGCATCGTCGGTAATCACCCTTCGGCGGCGGGGCTGGAGGCCACCGTGATCGGGCCCACCCTGAAATTCCACTGCCCGGCCGTCTTTGCCCTGACCGGCGCGCCGACGCCGGCCACCCTGGACGGCGAGCCGGTGGCGTTCTGGACGCCGGTCGAGGCCAAGCCCGGGCAGGTGCTGTCGGTGGGCCGGGCGTCCAGCGGCTGCCGCACCTATCTTGCGGTGCGCAACGGCATCGACGTGCCGGACTATCTCGGCTCCAAGTCCACCTTCGCCCTCGGCCAGTTCGGCGGCCATGCCGGCCGGCCGCTGCGCGCGGCCGACATGCTGACGGTGGTGGACCCCACCAACCCGCACGCCGTCACCCCGCCGCCGCCCCATGCGCCGGCCGCCCTGCCGGCGGACCAGGTGCCGGCCTATGGCAGCCGCTGGGAGATCGGCGTGCTCTATGGCCCCCACGGCGCGCCGGACTTCTTCATGCCCGAGGCCATCGACGCCTTCTTCACCGCCGATTTCGAGGTCCACTACAACTCCAACCGCCTGGGCATCCGGCTCAGCGGCCCGAAGCCGGCATGGGCGCGCAGCGATGGCGGGGAGGCGGGCCTGCACCCCTCCAACATCCACGACTGCGAATATGCCATCGGCAGCGTGAACTTCACCGGCGACATGCCGGTGATCCTGACCCGCGACGGCCCCAGCCTGGGTGGCTTCGTCTGCCCGGTCACCATCGTCACGGCCGAGCTGTGGAAGGTTGGCCAGGTGAAGCCGGGCGACCGCATCCGCTTCGTGCCGATGACGGTGGAGGCGGCGCTGGCCCTGCGCCAGGCCCAGGACCGCCTGATGGAGACCATGGCCGAGCCGCCGCCGCCACCGCTGGTGCCGGCCGCGCCCACCACCACCATCGCCCTGCAGACCCCGGCCTCCGCCACCGCGCCGCTGGCCACTTACCGGCAGGCGGGCGACGACTACATCCTGATCGAGTACGGCCCCAATGTGCTGGACCTTGCGCTGCGCTTCCGCGTGCATGCGCTGATGGAGGCGCTGAAGGCCGATCCCGTCGCCGGGGTGCTGGAGCTGTCGCCCGGGGTGCGCTCGCTGCAGATCCGCTACGACAGCCGCATCATCTCCCAGCGCGCGCTGCTGGCGAGGCTGGAGGCCCTGGAGGCCGGCCTGCCGCCGGTCGACAGCATGAAGGTCAGGAGCCGGGTGCTGCGCCTGCCGATGACCTTCGAGGATTCGGCGACGCTGGATGCCGTGGCGCGCTACCGCCAGTCGGTGCGCCAGACCGCCCCCTGGCTGCCGCGCAATGCCGAGTTCATGCGCCGCATCAACGGCCTCGCCTCGGTCGATGAGGTGCGCGACATCATCTTCCAGGCAAGCTACATGGTGCTGGGCCTCGGTGACGTCTATCTGGGCGCGCCCTGCGCGGTGCCGGTCGATCCCCGCCACCGCCTCCTGACCTCCAAGTACAACCCTGCCCGCACCTATACCGCCGAGGGCACGGTCGGCATCGGCGGCGTCTACATGTGCATCTACGGCATGGATTCGCCGGGCGGCTATCAGCTCGTCGGGCGCACCCTGCCGATCTGGAACAAGTTCGTGAACAATCCCAGCTTCGTCGAGGGCCGGCCCTGGCTCCTGCGCTTCTTCGACCAGGTGCGCTTCTACCCGGTCGAGGAGGCGGAGCTGACCGAGCTGCGCCTGGCCTTCCGCGAAGGCCGCCACGAGGTGCCGATCGCCGAGGAGGTGTTCGATCTTGGCGCGCACAATGCCTTCCTGGCCTCGATCGCGCCGGAGCTGGCGAGCTTCCGGGCCCGCCAGAAGGCCGCCTTCGACGCCGAGGTGGCGCGCTGGGCAAGCGAGGCCGAGGCGGTGGCGGCCGCCGCCGAAGCGCCGCTGCCGGCAGCGGTCGAGATCGACGGCACCGTGGTCAGCGCCGACATCAGCGGCAATGTCTGGAAGCTGCTGGCCGAGCCCGGGCTGCGGGTGAAGGCGGGCGACCCGCTGCTGGTGCTGGAGGCGATGAAGATGGAGTTCCAGATCCAGGCCCCCGCCGATGGCGTGGTGAAGGCGCTGCATTGCCGGCCCGGCATGCTGGTCAGCGCCGGCGACCCGCTGGTGTCGCTGGAATAGGGCGCGCGTTCGCGCCACATGTGCTGCCCCGGCGCAGCCTGCGCGCGCGTCAGTAGGAGCGCGGCAGGCCGAGCACATGCTCGGCCAGGTAGCTCAGGATCAGGTTGGTGGAGATCGGCGCCACCTGGTAGAGCCGCGTCTCGCGGAACTTGCGCTCGACGTCGTATTCCTCGGCGAAGCCGAAGCCGCCATGGGTCTGCAGGCAGGCTTCGGCCGCCGCCCAGGAGGCGTCGGCGGCCAGCATCTTGGCCATGTTCGCCTCGGCCCCGCAGGGCGCGCCGCGGTCGAACAGCCGGGCCGCCTCGCGCACCATCAGCTCGGCCGCGCGCATCTGCGCATAGGCCCGGGCGATCGGGAACTGGATGCCCTGGTTCTGCCCGATCGGCCGGCCGAACACCACGCGCTCGCCGGCATAGGCTGTCGCCTTCTCGATGAACCACTTGGCATCGCCGATGCAT
>CAZEQG010000332.1:0-4206 GCA_964514295.1 uncultured Alphaproteobacteria bacterium | reverse complement strand
CGTGGCCGCCGCCGAGCTCGCGCATCCCGGGCCGGGTGGCGGTGCACTCCGCGATGCGCGCCGGGCAGCGCGGCGCGAACACGCAGCCCGCGGGCAGGTTCAGGGGATCGGCCACCTCGCCGGCGATGGTCGGAAGCTGGCGGGTGGCGACCGCGATGCGGGCCGGGTCGCAGTCCAGCAGCAGGCGGGTATAGGGATGGGCGGGGCGGTGGAAGATGTCGCGCACCTGGCCGCGCTCCACCACCTCGCCGGCATACATCACCACCACCTCGTCGCAGAGCCCCGCGATCAGGCCCAGATTGTGCGAAATGAACAGGATCGAGCCGCTGAAGCGCCGCTTCATCTCGCGGATCAGGTGGACGATCTGGGCCTCCAGCGTGACGTCGAGGGCCGTCGTCGGCTCGTCGGCGATCAGCAGGCCGGGGTTCATCAGCAAGGCCATGGCGATGCACACGCGCTGGCGCATGCCGCCGGAGAACTGATGGGCGTAGCCATCGATCCGGCGCTCGGGATCGGCGATGCCGACCTGGCGCAGCATGTCGACCGCCCGCCGGCGCTTCTCGCGCTCGGGCAGGCGGTCGCGCCACTGGATGTCGATCATCTGCCGGCCGATCGACAGCACCGGGTTCAGCGCCGTCATCGGGTCCTGGAACACCATCGCGACACGCCGCCCGCGCAGGTCGCGCAGCCCCTCCTGCGCCATCGCCAGCACGTCCTCCCCCTCCAGGCGGATGGCGCCGGCATCGATGCTGGCATTGGGCGCCAGCAGCCGGATGATGGCCGAGATCAGGGTGCTCTTGCCGCAGCCGCTCTCGCCGACGATGCCCACGATGCGGTTTGCCGGCACCGCAAGGTCGACCCCGCGCAGGGCACGGACCGGCCCGCGCGGCGTGGCGAAGGAGACGTGGAGGCCCGCGACCTCCAGCACCGGCGCGCTCACCGCTGCCCCGACAGGCGCGGATCGAAAGCGTCGCGCAGCGCCTCGCCCAGGAAGGTGAAGCCGATGGTCGTCAGCACCAGCGGCAGCCCCCCCATGGCGATCAGCCAGGGCGTGTCGCCGATGAACTGATAGCCGTCACTCAGGATCGAGCCCCAGCTCGGCGTCGGCGGCCGCACGCCGAGCCCGAGGAAGCTCAGGCCGGATTCGATGGTGATCACCACCGGCACCTCGATCGAGGCCAGGATCAGCGTCGGCCCGATGGCATTGGGCAGCACATGGTGCCACAGCACCCTGAGCGGGCCGGCGCCCAGCGCGCGCTCGGCCAGGATGAAGTCGGTGGTCTTCAGCGACAGGGTCTGGGTGCGCACCACCCGGCCGAAATCCGGGATGGTGGTGGCCACCACCACCGCGATCACGGTGTTCAGGCTGGGGCCGAACAGGGTCACCACGGCCAGTGCGAACATGATGGTGGGGAAGGAACGCACGGCATCGAAGACCAGCAGGATCAGGCTGTCGAGCCAGCGCGGGCCATAGGCGGCGATCATGCCCAGCGCCGCCCCCCCGGCCAGCGACAGCGCCACCGCGACAAGCGACACGTAAAGCGCCACCCGGCCGCCATGCAGCACCCGCGACAGGATGTCCCGGCCGAGATGGTCGGTGCCCAGCAGATGCGGCCAGCCGGGCTCGGCAAAGCGGTTGCGGGGGGCGATCTGGGTCGGGTCGAAGGGCGACAGCACGTCGGCGAGCAGCGCGCTCGCCACCAGCGCCAGCACCAGGACCAGCCCGATCGCCCCCAGCGGGTCGGCGGTGACCCGCCGCACCCCCGCCAGCAGGTCAGGCAAGCGTGAACTTCCGTGCCTGCATGCGGTTGGCGTCGGGCGACAGCGCCGGCACGAAGCTGGCGCGATGCAGGATGCCCGCCGAACCGTGGGTGAGGAAGATGTGGGCGCCCGATTCCTCCATCAGGTCCTGCATGCGTACATACATCTGGTGGCGCTTGGCGGGGTCGGTCTCCGACAGGGCCTTGGTGTTCAGCTCATCGAACTCGGCGCTGGCGAAGCGGCTGGAATTCCACTTGCCGATCTGCTCGCGGGTGAACCAGGCCGTGCCCCAGCTCGGGTCCGGGTTCATCGAGAAGCGCGCCACATACATCGCCATCTCCTTCCACTCGCCCTTCGGCCCGGTGGTGTAGAGGCGGTTGACCGCGGCATCGAGCGGGATCACCTCGGCCTGGATGCCGACCTTGGCGAGGGAGGCGGCAACGACCTGGGCGACATTCACGAACTCGGCCGAATTGCGCACCTTGATGTCGGTCTTGAAGCCGTTCGGGTGGCCGGCCTCGGCCAGCAGGGCCTTGGCCTTGGCGAGATCGGGCTTCTCGATCAGGTTGCGCGTTCTGGCGCCGATCAGGCCCGGCGCGATCACGCCGGTGGAACGCTCGGCGACGCCGAAGAAGGCGCCCTGCAGCACCTCCTCGACATCGAGGGCGTACTGCACCGCCTGGCGCACCCGCTTGTCGGCGAACACCCCCTCCTCCATCTGCATGCCGAGCCACCAATAGGCGAGGGCCGGCCGCACCACCAGCTTTGAGCCGGCCGGCGGCCGCGCGCGGAAGCGCGGGATCGCCGTCATCGGAAGCTGGGTCAGGTCGATCTCGCCGGCCTGATAGGCGACCTCGGCGGCGTTCGCGTCGGTGATCGCGATGAAGCGCAGCTCGTCGAACACCGGCCTGGGCCCGGTCCAGCCCTCGTTGCGGACCAGGGTCATCGCCATGCGGGTGCCACCCGGCGCGGGCTTGTAGGGGCCGGCGACGGCCGGCGGCTCCAGCCCGAAGCGCTTGCCCTCCAGCGCCTCCACCGCCTTCTTGCAGACGATCATCCCCGACTGCATCGGCATGGTCGAGGACATCAGCGGCATGAACGGCCGCTTCAGCACGATCACGCCTTCGCGCGGGCCGGTCACCTGGACGCTGTCCAGCGGCTCCCAGTCGCCGCGATAGGCCGACTTGCTGGCCGGGTCGGCGATGCGCTCGTAGGAGAACTTCACGTCTTCGGCCGTCAGCTCGCCGAAGCCGTTGGTCCAGCCAAGGCCGGGCTTCAGGGCGAAGCGGATATGGGTGGCGTCCACCATCTCCAAGGCGGCCGCCGCATCAAGCTCCCACCCCCACTCGGTGCCCGGCTTGTAGGTGATGAGGCCGGGGAACAGCCCGTCCATCACGTCGCCCTCGGCGGCCGAGGTGCGGGTCATCGGGTCCAGGTTCTCCAGCGGCACGAACAGCCGGCTGCGCAGCACGCGCGGTGCCTGGGCCAGGGCCGGCCCGCCAGCCAGCCCGGACAGGGCGAGGCTGCCGGCAGCGCCGGCGGTGGTCGCAAGGAAGCCGCGCCGGGTATAGCGAGTGGTGGTCATCTCGAAGCTCTCCATCGTCTGTTCGCCTGCACTGCCGCCCCTTCGCCAAGGCGTGCGTTCGTTTGTCCGACAGAGTTGGGCATGCCCAGGGGGAAGGTTTTCAGAATCCCGACATGTCCTGTCGGAATTCTGCTAGACCTTGCGCATGCGCAAGGTCCGCTCCTTCGCCTTCGTGCTGCTCGACACCTTCGCGATGATGGGCGTGGCCTCGGCGATCGAGCCGCTGCGCGCGGCCAACCGGCTGGCCGGGCGCGACATCTACCGCTGGTCGCTGCTGTCGCCGGACGGGGCGCCGGTCCGGCCATCCAATGGCATGACGATCGCGGTCGATGGCCCGGCGGCCCGGGCGGCGGACTGCGACCTGGTGCTGGTGTGTGCCGGCATCGAGCTGGAGCCCGCCTCGCAGACGCGCATCACGGTGGCGTTGCGCCAGGCGCTGCGGCGCGGCGCGGCGATCGGGGGCATCTCGGCCGGCAGCTTCGTGCTGGCCCGGGCCGGGCTGCTCGACGGCTACCGCTGCACCATCCACTGGGAGAACCGGCCGGCCTTCCTGGAGCGCTTCCCCCAGATCGACTGCACCGACCGGCTCTACGAGATCGACCGCGACCGCTACACGAACGCCGGCGGCATCGCCGCCATGGACATGGTGCTGCACCTGATCGCCCGCGACCTGGGGCTGCCGCTGGCCGAGGCGGTGGCCAACCAGTTCCTGCTGGAGCGCATGCGCGAAGCCGGCGAGGGCCAGCGCCTGGTCGGCGCCTCGCCGGCGGCGCGCGACCTGCCGCCGGCGGTCAGGCTGGCGATGGAGCTGATGACGCGCAACCTGGAGGAGCCGCTGGCGGCGGCGCAGATCGCGGCCG
>CAZEQG010000331.1:0-4243 GCA_964514295.1 uncultured Alphaproteobacteria bacterium | reverse complement strand
GCTGGAAAAGCTCTTGTCGACGTATTTCTCGATCGCGTGGCGCAGGCTCAGCACCTGGTAGTGCTTGAGGATGAAGTCGCGCGGGCTCAGGCGGCGGCCGGGAAACTCGACCCGGTGGCCGGCCGAGCGGGCGAGCTGCGCGCGCGGGCCGATCAGCCCGCGCCGGTAGAGCAGGTTGCGCAGCGGCTGCGCCGGGCCCCAGCCGGCGGGCTGCCGCCAGCCCTTCACCTGGTGGGGATAGGCCGGCTCCATGTAGCAGTACCAGCGCATGGTGCGCTGGAAATCCTCGTGCTCGTGCTCCGGCTCCTCGACCGTCGGCAGGAACAGGTAGGTGCGGAAGTTGATGGCGCTGTAGCCCGCCCGGTCGGCCTCGGCAATCGCCGAGGCAAGCGTGCCCTCGCCAGCCGGCGGCAGGCGGATCTCGTCCATGTCGGCGTGCAGGAACCAGTCGGCCTTCACGCGCTCGGCCACCGCCTCCTTCCGGCGCAGCTGCTCCTCCAGGCGGAACTCGCCGTGGCGGGGCATGATCTCGATGCCGATGAGCCCGCGGCCCAGATACTCGCGGGCGATCTCCACCGTATCGTCCCGCGATTCGTTGTCGATCAGGAAAACCTCGACACCCTGGGCGATATAATGGTCGAGGCAGGGGCGGACATAGAGCGCCTCGTTGTAGCTGCCGACTATCGCAACGATCCGCAACGCCTGGTTCCTCCGCAGCGCTGCCGCTGGCTAGCAGAGCGCCGGCAGGCGGGTCAACGCGGGCGTTCAGGCGGCTGGCCGCAGCCCCGGCCCGCTGCGCCCCGACAGCTCCGGCGCCGGCTCGTATTCATCCGGGATGGCGCACAGGCGCAGGCGCTGGAACTGCCGGCCCAGCCAGGGGGAGGAGGTGAGGCTGGTGAACGGGATCGCCAGCAGCAGCGAGGCCAGCACCGGCACCGCCCAGGGCAGCGCGCCGGGCGCCCCAAGATGGAGCGCGCCCGCCAGCGCCAGCCCGAACAGCGCCTGCGGCCACAGGCCCCGCGCTGCCTCCGCCAGCGGCACATAGTGGCCGACGCGGTTCTGCGCCTCCCAGGCAACGCGGCGGCCGAACAGCAGCCCGGCCATGAAGATCGCCTCCGCCACCAGCATCACCGGCCCGGTCAGCAGGCTGAACAGCGTCTCCACCACGAAGCCGGCCAGCAGCCTGGCCCCGCCGCCATAGCGCCGGCGCTCCTCCGCCCGCAGCAGCACGTCGAGCACGCCGGCGATCTTCGGCGCGAAGACCATGGTCATGACCACCGCGAACAGGCTGAGGCCGAGCCCGGCCGGGAAGGGCTGCGGATCGGGCGGCGGCGGCATGAAGGCGTTGGCCACGCCGAGGACGGTGAGACCGACCCAGGCCGGCGCCCCGAGATACATCAGCACCGCGAAGAGAAGCTGGAAGCGGCCCATCGTGCGGAAGCCCGGCCGGGCGAGCAGGCGCCAGTACTGCATGTTGCCCTGGCACCAGCGCAGGTCGCGCTTGATGAAGTCGGGCAGGCTCGGCGGGTTTTCCTCCCAGCTTCCCACCTCGTCGGGGATCACCCGCACCTGGAAGCCGGCGCCGCGCATCATCGCCGCCTCGACCTGGTCATGGCTGAGGATCACCCCGCCCAGCGGCGGGCGGCCCGGCAGCACCGGCAGATGGCAGTGATCGACGAAGGGGCGCAGGCGGATGATCGCGTTGTGCCCCCAATAGGGCCCGCTGTCGCCCTGCCACCAGGTGGCGCCCATGGTGTAGCTGCGCATGCCATGGCGCATGCCGAACTGGAACATGCGGGCAAAGGCGCTGTCGGAGGGGCGGCCGACCACCAGGGTTTGGAGGATGCCGAGATCGGCATGGGCCTGGGCGATCCGCACCAGGCGCAGCATCGCCGGCCCGGTCATCAGGCTGTCGGCATCAAGCACGATCATGAAGTCGTAGCGCTCGACCGCCCGCTCGGCGAACTCGCGCAGGTTGCCGGCCTTGAAGCCGGTGTTCAGCGGCCGCCGGCGGTAGTGCACGCGGGGATCGGCCGCCGCCAGCGCCGCCACCCCCGCCTCCTCGGCCGCGATCACCGCCGGCCGGCTGGAATCGCTGAGGACGTGCAGATCGAAGCGGTGGCCCCAGCCGGTGGCATCCAGGCTTGCCAGCATGGTGCGGGCGCGCTCCAGGATCGCCGCCGGATCCTCGTTGCGCACGGCAAGCGCCAGGGCCACCCGCGCGGTGATCGGCGCCTCGGCCGCGGCGGCGTCCAGAAGGGGGTTGACCCGGCGCAGGGGATCGCGCCCGAAATGCAGCAGGCAGAAGCCGATGGCGGCGTTCCAGAACCCCATCACCGACCACGGCGCGCTGATCGCGAACAGCACGATCATGCCGGCTTCCGGCCAGGTCCAGCCATTGTGCCCGAGCAGCCGCGCCATCAGCGCCACCACCGCCGCGACGGTGGCAAGGTTCAGCGCCAGCACCACCGCGCGCCGGCGGGCCATCGTGGCATCGGTGACCGCAATATCCTCACTCATGGGGCTGGCCTTCCCGCACCTCGCCGCTATCCTCTGCGGCAGGGGCAGATTTAGAGGGCCGGCGCGCCAAGGCAACAGGCTTGCCGCCACCCGGCACGGGGAGACTTGCGTGACGCCAGCGGCGTTCTGGACCATTGCGGCCGGCCAAGGGGCCATCCGCCCGGCCGCGGCCCCCGATCCCGGGCCGGGCGAGGTCAGGCTGCGCGCCCTGTGGTCGGCGATCAGCCGGGGCACGGAAGCGCTGGTCTTCACCGGTCACATTCCGGAGAGCGAGTACAAGCGCATGCGCTCGCCCTTCCAGGAGGGCGAATTCCCCTTCCCCGTGAAGTACGGCTACCAGCTCGTCGGCATCGTCGAGGCCGGCCCCCCCGAGCGCGTCGGCGAGCTGTGCTTCTGCCTGCACCCGCACCAGACCCACGCCACCGTGCCCGGCGAGGCGGCGGTGCCCCTGCCCGCGGGCCTCACACCAGCCCGCGCGGTGCTGGCGGCGAACATGGAAACGGCGCTGAACGCGCTGATCGATGCCGCCCCCCGCCCGGGCGACCGCATTGCCGTGGTCGGCGCCGGGGTGGTGGGCTGCCTGGTGGCGCGGCTGGCCGCCCAGATCCCCGGCACCGAGGTGGAGCTGTGCGACATCGACCCGGCCAAGGCGGCGGTGGCCGCGGCCCTCGACCTGTCCTTCGCCGCCCCGCTGCCGACCCTTGCCGACTGCGACCTGGTGTTCCACGCCAGCGGCAACCCGGCCGGGCTGGAGCCCGCGCTCCACGCCGCGGGCTTCGAGGGCAAGGTGGTGGAACTGTCGTGGTTCGGCGACCGGCCGGTGACGCTGCCCCTCGGCGGCGATTTCCACGCCAAGCGGCTGTCGCTGGTCTCCTCCCAGGTCGGCAGCGTGGCGACCGCCCGCCGCGCCCGCTGGCCGCACCGGCGGCGGATCGAGACGGCGCTGCGCCTGCTGCTGGACGACGATCTCGACGCCCTGTTCACCGGCGACACCGCCTTCGCCGACCTGCCGCGGGCGATGGGGCGCATCCTTGCCGACCCGCGCACCCTGTGCCACCGCATCCTCTACGACTGAGGCCCGCCATGTTCGCCGTCGAGGTCCGCGACCACATCATGATCGCCCACAGCTTCCGCGGCGCCGTCTTCGGGCCGGCGCAGGCGCTGCACGGCGCCACCTTCGTGGTCGATGTCGCCTTCTTCCGCCCGGCGCTCGACCCCGACGGCATCGTCGTCGACATCGGCCGCGCGCATGCGGCGCTTAAGGCGGCCCTGGCACAGCTGAACTACAGCAATCTCGACGCCGTGTTCCCTGGCGTGAACACCACCACCGAGTGGCTGGCCGCCCACATCCATGGCGAAATGGCGCGGGCGGTGGTCGAGGGACGGCTGGGCGAGCATGCGGCCGGGCTGGCGCGGATCCGTGTCACCCTGCACGAAAGCCATGTCGCGCGGGCCTGGTACGAGGCGCCGGTTGCCGCCTGAACTTTGGTTCCTGCTGCCCGGCGATCCCGAGACCAGGACCGGCGGCTACGCCTATGACCGCCGGCTGGCGGCGGGGCTGAGGCTGCTTGGCTGGAGCGTGCATGTGGTCGGCCTGCCCGCCGCCTACCCCTTTCCCGGCCCGGCCGACCGCAGCGCCGCGGCTGAGGCGCTGGCGGCACTGCCGGATGGCGCGCTGGCACTGGTCGACGGGCTGGCCTTCGGCGCGATGCCGGCGGAGGCG
>CAZEQG010000330.1:0-4246 GCA_964514295.1 uncultured Alphaproteobacteria bacterium | reverse complement strand
GGCGCTGGAGCGGGTCACCGCCGCCGCCTTCGGCCAGCGCCGCAAGATGCTGCGGCAGAGCCTGAAGGCGCTGGGCGACCCCGAGGCGCTGTGCGCGGCGGCCGGGGTGCCGGCCACCGCCCGGCCCGAGGATCTGCCGGTCGAAGCCTTCTGCGCGATGGCGCGGGCGATCGGCTGACCCGCGGTCAGTCCAGTTCGGCGCTGGTCCCCTTCGAATAGGTGATGGTCAGGCAGCACAGCATGTCGACCGTCTCGCCATCCTGGGCGAGGGGCAGGAACAGGTTTTCGATCTCGAGGATGTCGACCTTGTGCAGGAAGAACAGGCCGGGCGGGCCGCGCCGCCAGCTCGGCTGGCGGTCCTCGCAGACCATGCGGAAGCGGTGGTAGAAGTTCGGGATGGTGACGATCTCTGGATGGGCCTCGTCGAACCATAGGCCGGTAAGCTCGCGGCCCGCCCGCTCAGTGAGCTGCGTGCCGACCAGGCGGTAGCGCAGGCGGAAGGGCTGGCGCTGCACATCGACCAGCCACAGCCGCGACAGCAGCGGCCCGACCGCCAGGGGATCGAAATGCTGGCGCCCCGGCAGGCCCTGCGCCGGATGGATCGCCCGCCAATACTGGTACAGGCGGCGGATATCCGGATGCCAGGACTCCTCGCACAGCATGAGGCCAGTTGATCATGGGGCCATACCGGCGGCAAGCCGGTCACCGTGGCCCCATGCAGGCACGCCGCCGGCCAGGTCGCCGAGGAAGCGATCGCGCCAGCGCGCGATGGTCTGGGTCGTCAGCCGCGCCATCATGGCCGCGTGGCGCTGGCGGCGCTCGTCCAGCGGCATCACCAGGGCGCGGTCCAGCGCCTCGGCCATGCCGGTGGTGTCGAAGGGGTTCACCACCACCGCCCCGTCACCCAGCTCCTGCGCCGCGCCGGCGAAGCAGGACAGCAGCAGCACGCCTGGATCCTGCGGCTCCTGCGCCGCCACATACTCCTTGGCCACCAGGTTCATGCCGTCGCGCAGCGGGGTGACCATGCCGATGTCGGCCGCCTCGAACAGGCCCATCAGGCTGGCCCGCGCATAGCTGCGGTTGAGATAGCGGATCGGCGTCCAGTCGATCTCTGCGAAACGGCCGTTGATGCGCCCGGCCTCCGCCTCGAGGTCGCGGCGGATCTGGCGATAGCTCTGGACATCGCTGCGCGACGGCGGGGCGATCTGCACCAGCGACACCTGGCGGACATGGTGGGGCGAGCGTTCCAGCAGCGTGCCGAAGGCGCGGAAGCGCTCGGCGAGACCCTTGGAATAGTCGAGCCGATCGACGCCCAGGATCAGCCGGCGGCCGCTCAGGCTGTCCTGCAGGCGCCGCGCGAGGCGGTGGTTGGCAAGCGCGCTGGCCCGCACCTCGGCAGGATCGATGCCGATCGGATAGGTGCCGACACCGAGTTCGCGGCCATGGGCGCGCAGGCGGCCATCGGCCCCGATGCTGCCGCCGGCATGGCGCAGGAGATAGTCGAGGAAGGCCTGACGGTCGGTATCGGTCTGGAACCCCACCAGGTCGTGGCAGCACATCGCCCGCATCAGCCCGGCATGCGGCGGCACCGTCAGCAGCACCTGCGGCGCCGGAAAGGGGGTGTGCAGGAAGAAGCCGATGCGCTGGCGGCAGCCGGCCTCGCGCAGGGCCTCGGCGAAATGCATCAGGTGGTAGTCGTGCACCCAGATGGTGTCGTCCGGCCGCAGCAGCGGCATCAGCCGGGCCGCCAGCCAGCGGTTCACCCGCTGATAGCCGGCATAGTCCTGCCTGTCGTAGCGGGCAAGCCCGATGCGGTAGTGGAAGGTCGGCCACAGGGTGCCATTGGCAAAGCCGGCATAGTAGGTGTCATAGTCGGCGCGCGCGAGGTCGACGGTGGCGAAGGTGAGGCCGCCGCGATCGGCCAGCCGCGGCTCCAGGGCCGGCGCCTCGGCGACCTCGCCGCTCCAGCCGAACCACAATCCGCCGCTGCGCTTCAGCGCATCGAGCACGCCGACGGCAAGGCCGCCGGCCGCGGGCTTGCCCTCCGCGACCGGTGCCACCCGGTTGGAGACGACCACCAGCCGTCCCATGATGTCCTCCTTCCGCCCCAGGCGGGGGCTAGAATCCATCCTCCCAGGGCCGGCTCAGCCGCATCGCGGCGGTGATCAGGCCAACCATGGAGTAGGTCTGCGGATAATTCCCCCACAGCGTGCCGTCGCGGGGGTCGAGGTCCTCCGACATCAGGCCGAGGGGATTGCGCGCCGCCAGCATGCCCTCGAACAGGCGCCGCGCCTCGGCCTTTCGACCCAGCGAGGCCAGGGCGTTAATATACCAGAAGGTGCAGATGTTGAAGGCGGTCTCGGGCCGCCCGAAATCGTCGGTCACCACATAGCGGAACATGTGGTCGCCGTGGCGCAGCTCCCGCTCGACCGCCTCGACCGTGCCGGCAAAGCGGGGATCGTCGGCGGCCAGGAAGCCGAGCTCGTGCAGCAGCAGCAGGCTGGCGTCCATGTCGCGGCCGCCGAAGGTGGCGACGAAGCAGTTGCGTCCGGCGTCATAGGCGCGTCGGCAGATCTCGGCATGCATCGCCGCCGCATGGGCCGCCCAGGCGGCCTCGCGCGCGCCGTCGCCAAGCTGGCGGGCGATGCGTGCCAGCCGGTCAGCCGCGGCCCAGCACATCACGGCGGAGAAGGTGTGAACCTGCCTGCTGTTGCGCAGTTCCCACAGCCCGGCATCCGGCTGGTCGAACAGGGCAACCGCGCGGGCGCCCAGCTTCTCCAGCCGGGCGAACAGGTCGGCCGAGCCCGGGCTGGCGAAGCGCTGGTCGAAGAAGGATTGCGTGCAGGCCAGCACGGCCGCCCCGTAGATGTCGTTCTGCAGCTGGCGGTAGGCATCATTGCCCACCCTGACCGGCCCCATGCCGCGATAGCCGGCCAGGCCCTCGGCCACCCATTCGGTCAGCCTGGTCTCGCCGGCGAGCCCATAGACCGGCTGCAGCACGCCGCCATCGGAATTGGCGACGATGTTGGAGACGTAGCGGATGTGGTGCTCCATGGTGCGCGTGGCGCCCAGGCGGTTCAGGGCCGCCACCACGAAATAGGCATCGCGCAGCCAGCAGAAGCGATAGTCCCAGTTGCGCCCGGAATGGGCGAATTCCGGCACCGAGGTGGTCATCGCCGCGATGATGGCGCCGGTCTCCTCGAAGCTGCACAGCTTCAGCGTGATCGCCGCCCGGATCACCTCCTGCTGCCAGTCGAAGGGGATGGACAGGCTGCGCGACCATTCCTGCCAGTAGGCCAGGGTCTGCTCGAAGGCGCTGCGGCCGATCGCCAGCGGCGCGTCGGACAGGCTCTCGTCCGGCCCCAGGATCAGGGCCGCCGGCTCCTCCAGCAGGAAGGGCGTCTCGTCGAGCACATAGGCGATCGGCAGGTCGGTGGTCAGCCGCAGCGTCATGTCGGGGGCGGCATAGCGGCAGTGGTTGCTGCCGCGGGTCAGCGCCGGCCGCTGGGTGCCGTAGGCAAAGCTCGGGCGCAGGCGCACCTGGATGCGCGGCGTGCCGGCCAGCGGCCGCAGCAGGCGCATCAGGCTGGCCGGCCGGAACACCCGGCCATAGAGGCGGTAGCGGGGGGCGAAGTCGATGATCTCCACCGCGCTGCCATCGGCCGCGCGCAGCACCGTGCGCAGCACCGCCGAGTTGCGCAGATAGGCCTGCTCATGGCCGTTCTGCCCGGCCAGCACCACGTCGTAGAAGCCGTGCTCCGGCGCCTCGCCATTCACCAGGGCGCTGAACACCGGGTCGCCGTCGAAGCGCGGCAGGCAGCACCAGACGATCCGCCCCAGCGGATCGACCAGCGCCGAATAGGCGCAGTTGCCGATGGCCCCGAGATCAAGCCCGCTCATGGCCCCACCCCAGCGCCCGTGCTGAGCCCGTCCAGCCCGCCGAGCCAGGCCACGAAGCTCGGCACGTCGGGCAGGCGGTAGCGGGCGGCCGTGGCCCCCTCGCCGATCTTCACCGATATGCCGGCGAGCGCGTTGACCGCGGCGAAGCCGTCCTCGTCGGTCACGTCATCGCCGGCGAACAGCGGCTGGCGGCCGCGGAACGGCGCCTCGGCCATGAAGGCGCGCACCGCCCGGCCCTTGTCGGCACCGGCGGGGCGCACCTCGATCACCATCTTGCCGGGCTGCGCCACGAAGCGCCCGCCAAGCCCCGCCAGCAGTCCCGCCACGGCGCCGCGCAGCTCCGCCT
>CAZEQG010000329.1:0-4251 GCA_964514295.1 uncultured Alphaproteobacteria bacterium | reverse complement strand
CTTCCACTACATCCGCTTCCCCGACCGCGAGACGATGGAGCGCATCGTCGCCGTCCATCATCCCGGCATCAAGGAGGCGCTGCTGCGCGAGGCGCTGACCCTGTTCTTCGAGCTGCGCGAGGCGCCGGGGCTGAAGAAGCGGCCCTCGACCTCGGAGCTGCTGGACTGGCTGAAGCTGCTGATGGTCGAGGACCTGCCGCCCGAGGTGCTGCGCGAGCGCGATCCGCGCAAGCTGGTACCACCGCTCTGCGGGGCGCGGCTGAAGAACGAGCAGGACGTCATGCTGTTCGAGCGGCTGGCCTTTCTGAACCGCCGCGAGGGCCGGGGATAGCGGCCGCCTTCAGGCCAGCGGTATCTCCAGGTCCAGCAGCGGGGCGTATTGCTGCGAGCCGAAAATGTCGGGATCGCCCGGGCTGCCGCTGGGCGACAGGCGGTAGAGGGTGAACTTGATCGCCGCCCCGGGATCGAAGGCGACAAAGTCCGAGATCCGGGAATCGGGAATGCCGTAGAGGCGGCACACCGCCTCGCGCGTCAGCACGCCGCTCGCCTTCACCTTCTCGTAGAGCGCGCGGTCGGCGAAGATCACGTCGAAGGTGATCTTGTCGACGCCGGCATTCTTGCTGCGGATGGTCTTGGCGAGGGTGGAGAGCTTCACGGTCGCCATCACACACCGGCCTCCGTCATCATGGTGGGAAAGATCTCCAGCCCGTCGCGGATCGCCAGCGTGTGGTTCAGCGTCCAGCGGTAGCCCGGGGAGGCGCGCATCACCTCGTCGAGCGCGAAGGCGACCGAGCCGGCGGTCCCCTTCACTTCCGGCAGGCGGGCGTAGAACATCTGGCGGGTGCCGGTCATGCACACCTCCTCGGCCATCTCGGCGCTGGGGGCGACCGCCTGCACCACCACGCACAGCTCATGGCCGGGTGCGGCGCGCCTGGGCTCCAGCGCCCCCATCACGCCGTCGCGGCCATAGACGTGGTAGTGGAGCTGATAGCCATCCTCGCCGAAGCGGGCGCGCACCTGCTGGCGGGCCCAGTCGATCACCTTGTCGACATGGGCGATGGTGTAGGGGTCGCGGATGCCGACCATGCCGACATAGCGCTCGCCCACCTTGCCGGAGCCTTCGAGCTTCACCCGGAATTCGGGCGCGGCGACGAACTTCGCGCCGGTGATGCGGGTGGTCTTCTCGGTCACCTGCTCATAATGGCATTCCGACATGTCGAGCGTGCCGCCGGCGACATGCTCGTAGAAGGGATTTGAGCGCTCATACATCGCATGCCCGGCAACCGAGGCGACGGTGCAGCGCTGCTCGGGATGCATGGCGGTGACCTTGACGTCGTCGGCCGTCACCTCGCCCAGCACGGTTTCCTTGCCGCCATAGGGTTCGGCGCAGAAGGACGCGCATTCCAGCACCTTGCCCAGATAATAGGCCTGGGATTCCGGCATGCCGTGGTGGATGGCGGGTGCGGCGAACACCGCGCTGTCGCAGGACCGCCCGCCGATAACCACATCGGCCCCCTGCTGCAGCAGCGAAATGAAGGGGTGGACGCCGGCCATCGCGACGATGCGGTCGGTCGCGGCAAGCTCGGAGAAGCTGAGCGGCGGCCGCCCGTCCAGCCCCTCGACCACGGCCCCGGCGCGCATCCGCGCCGCCAGGTCCTGCGGCGTGATCTCGGAATAGAAGGAGCCCAGCCTGAAGCGCTTCAGCCCGTGCTTGCGCGCCAGCGACTTGATGATGTCGACGAACAGGTCGACCCGGCTGTTGCTGCCGGTATCGCCCGCCGAGCCGATGATCATCGGCACGCCGAGTTGCCGGGAGGCCAGCAGCATCGCCTCCAGGTCATGGGTCTGCCAGGCCAGCGGGCTGGTCGAGGTGTCGCTGCCCAGCGGCACCGGCCCGACATCGTCGGAGCCGGAATCGGCGGCGATATAGTCCGGCCGGGCGGCCACGCCGAGGCGGAAGCTGTCGATGCGGAGCGGCGCGAAGCCGAGATGGCCGTTGGGACAGATGATGCGCAGGGATTTCATGGCGGTGCGGTCTCGCTCGGGCTGCCGTGGCGCCCTCCCCTGCACCCGCCATGCCACTGCCGACCCACCGGCTTTCCCTGTTTTTTCAATCGGATGCGGCGGTTCTCCCGGCGCTGGGTTGCGGCCCCGCGCGCAGCCGGCGCGTCGATGCGTGCATTCAACGCAGGCCGAGCTTCATCATCTGGTGGCGCAGCGCGTGGCGCGACAGGCCGAGCGCTTTCGCCGCCGCCCCCTGGCTGCCGCCGGCGCGCGACATCGCCTCCTCGATCAGCCGGCGCTGGAAGGCGGCGGTCGCCTCATGGAAGTCGCCGCCGGCACTGGCCGGCTCGCTCAGCCGCACCTCGTCCCGGAGGCGCCGGGGCAGCAGGTCGGGCACCTCGCGCAGGATGCGGGCGGGCAGTTGGGAGACGCGCAGCACCGGGTCCTCCTCCAGCACCACGATGCGCTCCAGCAGGTTCTCCAGCTCGCGCACGTTGCCGGGCCAGGCATAGGCCCGGAACACCGCCGCCGCCTCGGGCTCCAGCCCCTTCACGACCCGGCCATAGCGGCGGCCGAGCTGGGCCAGGAAATGCTCGGTCAGCACCAGCACGTCGTCGCCGCGCTCGCGCAAGGGGGGGATGTTGATGGAGACGACCTGGAGGCGGTAGTACAGGTCCTCCCGGAAGCGGCCCTGCTTGACCTCGGCGAACAGGATGCGGTTGGTCGCGGCGATGAAGCGGACATCGACCTCGATCGGCCGCACCGAGCCGATCCGCCGGAAGCGCTGGGTGTCCAGCAGGGTCAGAAGCTTGGCCTGCAGCATCGGCGCCATCTCGCGGATCTCGTCGAGGAACAGCGAGCCGCCGCTCGCCACCTCGATCAGCCCCGTCTTCTTGGCGGTGGCCCCGGTGAAGGCGCCGCGCTCATGGCCGAACAGCTCGGATTCCAGCAGGCTCGGCGGGATCGCGGCGCAGTTCACGTCGACGAACTCGCGCTGGCCGCGCGGCGACTGCTGGTGGACCATCCGCGCCACCAGCCCCTTGCCGGTGCCGGTCTCGCCATAGATCAGCACGGCGCGGGTGGGGCTGCGGCCCACCTTGGCGATCAGCCGGCGCAGCGCATCCATCGACGCATGCTCGCCGATCAGCCCCGCACCATACCCGATCACCCGACCCTCCGCGCCCTTCTGGGGCTGGGATGGTAGCACGGTGCGCGGCGGCACCTGCATGGTCAGGCCATGCCGACCGTCAGCCACGGGCCGGCGCAGGGGCGGTCGGGGCAGAACACCGCCCCGGGCCTGGCGGTGTCGAAGATGACGGCCGAAATGGTGCGCGAGCCGCCGGGCAGGTGGTGACGGCACAGGCCATCCCCGCCGCCGGCGCTGTCATGGCCGGACAGCAGCGCGCGCAGCGCCGCCTCCCCCTCATGGCCCTCGGCCAGCCAGGCGCGCACCCGCGCCAGCCGCGCCTCGGAGGTGTCGACTTCCCCCGCCGGCAGGGTGCGGCCCGCCAGCGCCGGCGAGACGAAGCGGTTGGTGCGCGCGACCCGCCGGTCGACCGGCCGCTCGATGTCGAGCACGCGATGGCCGATCTCCACCGCCGCCACTGCACCGCCGGCATCGGCCATCACCAGGCTGCCGCCGCCGGCATGGGTCAGCGCCCGCAGCATCGCCTTGGCGGCGGCGACGTCGGCACAGCCCGTCAGCAGCCGGGTCATGACGAAATAGCGCAGCAGGCCGATGCCGTGATCGTCGGTGGCGATCTGCGTGTCGGCCAGCGCCAGCCCGTCGCTGTTGATGCCGCTGGAATAGGGGCCTGGCGCCCCGAGCGAGCCGACGCAGATCATGCTCCGCCCGCCCCAGGCCGGATCGCGGTGGCGGAACACGCGCTGCAGCGCCAGATGCTCGCCGCGGAAGTCGCGGTTCTTGGCCACCACCGCACCGCCCCCGCGGCGGGCGAAGGCAAGCGCGGTGCAGCCATCGGCAACCGGCGGTGCGGCGGCGGCAAGATCGGCGGCAAGGCCAAGGTGCAGGTAGTCGAACAGCCGGCGCGGGGCGATGCCGAAGCCGTCGGCGATGCCCGCCACCTCGGCCAGCCCCTCAGGGTCGGCGCTGCCGGCGAATGCGTGCTGGCGGGACAGGAAGGCCACGATGTCCGGCCGCGCCATGTAGCCGGCGGCGGCCATCCGGCTGTCCACCGCTTCCCGCACCGCCGGCACGGCCTCCGGCGCCGCCAGGGCCTGGCAGCG
>CAZEQG010000328.1:0-4298 GCA_964514295.1 uncultured Alphaproteobacteria bacterium | reverse complement strand
CGGCGCTGCGGCCGGCCGACCCGGAGCTGCTGGCCGAATACGCCCAGGCCCTCTACCCCCCGGGCAGCCCGGAGCCCTGGCCGGCCGAGTTCGAGGCGGTGATGCGCCGGCTGCTGGCGCTCGATCCCCGGCGCGCCGAGGCCCTGTTCTTCGTGGCCGAGTTCGAGGCCCGCGCCGGCAACCGCCAGGAGGCGGCGCGGCTGCTCGACCGGCTGCTGGAGCGCCTGCCCCCCGATGCCGCCGGCCATAGCGAGATTCTGCGCCGGCGCAAGGCGCTCGACGGATCGTGAGGGGGCCGCTTATCCTGCCGCGATGACCGACACCCCCGTCCTCGACATCCGCGCGCTGCACAAGCGCTTTGGCCAGCTCGAAGTGCTGAAGGGCGTGTCGCTCGCGGCAAGGCAGGGCGATGTGGTGTCGATGATCGGCGCCTCCGGCTCGGGCAAGAGCACCTTCCTGCGCTGCATCAACCTGCTCGAGGTGCCGGACGCCGGCGAGGTGCGGGTCGAGGGCGAGCTGATCGCCATGCGCCGGCGGGCCGGCGGCGGCCAGGAGCCGGCCGACCGCCGCCAGGTGGACCGCCTGCGCACGCGTCTCGGCATGGTCTTCCAGTCCTTCAACCTGTGGTCCCACATGACGGTGCTGGAGAACGTGATCGAGGCGCCGGTGCATGTGCTGGGCCGCCCGCGCGCCGAGGCCGTGGCCGAGGCCGAGGCGCTGCTGGCGAAAGTGGGCATCCACGACAAGCGCGACCACTACCCCGCCCATCTCTCCGGCGGCCAGCAGCAGCGGGCGGCGATCGCCCGGGCCCTGGCGATGCAGCCCAAGGTGCTGCTGTTCGACGAGCCGACATCAGCCCTCGATCCCGAGCTGGTGAACGAGGTGCTGCGGGTGATGCAGGACCTGGCCGAGGAAGGCCGCACCATGCTGATCGTCACCCACGAGATGCGCTTCGCCCGCGCCGTCTCCAGCCATGTGATGTTCCTGCACCAGGGCGTGGTGGAAGCCGAAGGCCCCCCCGCCGCCATCTTCGACGCCCCGGAAAGCGAGCGCCTCAGGCAGTTCCTGCAGCAGGTGCATTGAGGGGCAATCGCACACCGGAATGAACGAAACGCTGCGGATGCTGCTGGAGAAGGCCAAATCCGTGCGGATGACGCCCGAGCAGTGGGAGGAGCAGCGCCGCAGCTTTGCTCACGGCAACGCCGCGTTCGAGAACCCCAACGTCACCCGCGCCATGATCGACGACGGCGACCGAGCGGCCAAGCCGCACGCCTTCGCGGCCGGTGACTTGGGACGCTTGTTTGTGCAAACGGTAGTATTGCGCTTTTCGCAATATCGCCCTATCTGTTGGTTGCGGTTGGGAGGTCTGCCTTAGCAGGCCGCTGAGGGGATTCCCTCACCCGGCCGCCCTTGAGGCAGTATGTATCTGTTGTATTTGGACGATTCCGGCTCCACCAAGAACGCCGATGACAAGCATGTTGTTCTCGCTGGTCTGGCGGTAAATCAGTTTCAGCCATATTGGCTATCCAGAAAACTTTCTGCGATTTTGGATGAAGTGTTTCCGCACGGTAGCGCTGACGTGGAGTTTCGTGGTAGCGCAATCTCTTCAGGCAGAACTGTATGGAGACGAGTTTCTAGAGAAGTACGCGAAGATGTATTGCGTAAGGCCCTTCACATCGTTGCCAACGATGCAAACATCAGGCTATTTGGGGCCGTGGTTCACAAGATTTCCGTGGCTCCACGTGATGCCATGGAGGTTGCATTTGAGCAAGTATGTAGCAGATTTGATCACTTTCTTCGAAGACTTCACAATGCTGGAAAAACAGATCGAGGAATTCTTATTCTTGACAAGTCGTCATACGAAACGTCTCTACAGACCCTCGCGACTGAATTCAACAGTACGGGGCACACCTGGGGCACACTGAAGAACATCGCCGAAGTGCCGCTGTTCGTCGACTCCAAGGCGACGAGACTGGTACAGCTTGCTGACTTGGTTGCATACGCGTTGAGAAAATACTACCATGATGGGCAGAGCGCATACTTCGATATTATTTCCGGGAAGTTTGACAAGGATGGTGGCGTCCTGCACGGTTTGGTTCACAGAGTGAGCAGGGATCACGGTTGTGTGTGTTTCGCCTGCAGGAGCCGCTGAGCCGTCTGGACAGCCATAATCGGCCGCAAACGGCCAGATGGACTTCCGAACAGATTGTCAGGCCACTGGAATGAGGGCTTGATCCGGCGGCCCCGGCATGGCGCATATTCCTGCCATGTCCAGTTCCGCCCCCCGCCGCGTCGCGCTGTTCGTCACCTGCCTGGTCGACCTGTTCCGGCCGCAGGTCGGGTTTGCCGCCATCCGCCTGATGGAGCGGGCGGGCTGTGCGGTGGAGGTGCCGCCGCTGCAGGTGTGCTGTGGGCAGCCGGCCTATAATTCGGGCGACTTCGCGGGCGCCCGGGCGGTGGCGCGCCAGGTGATCGAGGCCTTCGAGGGCTATGACCATGTGGTCGCCCCGTCCGGCTCCTGCACCGGCATGCTGCACGAGCATCTGCCGCGCCTGTTCAAGGATGATCCGGCGATGCTGGCCCGGGCCGAGGCGCTGGCGGCGCGCTGCCACGAGCTGACAGCCTTCCTGGTCGATGTGCTGGGGGTGGCGGCGGTCGATGCCGCCTATCCCGGCAGCGTCACCTACCATGATTCCTGTTCCGGGCTACGCGAGCTCGGCGTGAAGGCGCAGCCCCGGCGGCTGCTGGCCAGCGTTGCCGGGCTGTCGCTGAGGGAGATTGCGGGCGCCGAGGTGTGCTGCGGCTTCGGCGGCACCTTCTGCGTGAAGTATCCGGCGATCTCCGACCGCATGGTCAGCGACAAGGCGGCCGAGGTGACGGCGAGCGGGGCCGGCACGCTGCTGGCCGGGGATCTGGGCTGCCTGCTCAACATGGCCGGCAAGCTCAAGCGCCAGGGCTCGGCCGTGAAGGTCTATCACGTCGCCGAGGTGCTGGCCGGCATGGCCGACGGCCCCGCGATCGGGGAGCCGGGGACATGAAATCCACCAGCCACGCCTTCGTCGCCAATGCCGATGCCGCGGTCGGCGACCAGCGCCTGCGCCGGGCGCTGTCGAACCTCAGCAACGGGTTTGCCCCGCGCCGGGCCGCCACCGTGGCCGCCCTGCCGGAGTTCGAGCGGCTGCGGGAGGCCGGCCGCGACATCAAGAACCACACGCTGGCGAACCTCGACTATTACCTTGAGCGCTTCGAGCGCAAGGTGATCGAGAACGGCGGCCAGGTGCACTGGGCGCGCGACGCCGAGGAGGCGCGGGCGATCGTGCTCGGCCTCTGCCAGCGGCTCGGCGCGCGCACCGTGACCAAGGGCAAGTCGATGATCGCCGAGGAGATCGCGCTCAACGATCATCTCGCGGCCAATGGCATCGAGCCGATCGAGACCGATCTTGGCGAATACATCATCCAGATCCGCAACGAACCGCCCAGCCACATCATCGCGCCGGCCGTCCACCTGACGCAGGACGATGTCGAGAAGACCTTCCGCGAGGTCCACAGCCATCTGCCCCAGGATCGCCCCCTCGCCGAGCCGCGACAGCTCCTGGACGAGGCCAGGGGTTTGTTGCGGGAGCGGTTCATCCACGCCGATGTCGGCATCACCGGCGCCAATTTCCTGATCGCGGAGACCGGCAGCTCGATCATCGTCACCAACGAGGGCAACGGCGATCTCACCCAGACCCTGCCCAAGGCCCATATCGTTCTGGCCAGCCTGGAGAAGGTGGTGCCGAGCCTGGAGGATGTGTCGACCATCCTGCGGCTGCTGGCACGCTCGGCGACGGGGCAGGAATTCTCGGTCTACACCACGGTGTCGACCGGCCCGCGCCGGGCGGCGGATCCGGATGGCCCCGGCGAATATCACGTGGTGCTGCTGGACAATGGCCGCACCGAGATGCTCGGCAGCGAGTTCCACGACATGCTGCGCTGCATCCGCTGTGCCGCCTGCATGAACCACTGCCCGGTCTACAACGCCGTCGGCGGCCACGCCTATGGCTGGGTCTATCCCGGGCCGATGGGCGCGGTGCTGACGCCGGGGCTGATCGGGATCGGCGAGGCCGGGCACCTGCCCAATGCCAGCACGTTCTGCGGCCGCTGCGAGAGCGTGTGCCCGATGAAGATCCCGCTGCCCGAGATGATGCGGCAGTGGCGCCGCCGCCAGCACGAGCAGCGGCAGAACGCGGCCGCCGCCCGGCTGGGGCTGGCGGCCTGGGGGTTCCTTGCCCGCCGGCCGCGGCTCTACCGGCTTGCCG
>CAZEQG010000327.1:0-4306 GCA_964514295.1 uncultured Alphaproteobacteria bacterium | reverse complement strand
GCGGTCGCCGCCAGCCCTTCGGCCCCGCGCGCGCAGATGGACACCGCCGCCCCGCTGCCGGCGAAGGCGTGCGCGATGGCCCGCCCGATGCCGCGGCTGCCGCCGCAGATAACAACCCTTTTGCCGTCGAATCGGATTTCCAAGGCTCGTTCCTCCTGTCAGGGGCGGGGGTGGGTCGCATGGCCGGCCGGCGGGCGCAAGGCCGGGTGCGGCCCGGCGTGAGGGATATTCAGCCCGATCGACCGGTCACGCCACGATGCCGGGCGGCAGGCCTTCGACATGGGCGGCGACCGCCCCGGCCGTGGTGTGCCAGACGCGCGGGTTCGGGCGCGCCACATGGGCGAGCGCGCGGCGCAGATGGCGCAGCCGGTGCGGCCAGCCGACCAAGTAGGCATGCAGCGCGATGCCGAAGACCAGGGGCTGGTCCACGGACTGGTCCAGCATCTCGTCGAAGGCGTCGACGATCATGTCGGCGAACTGGTCGCCTTCGATGCGGCGCGCCACGATCTGGGGGATGTCGTTGATCTCCTGCGGATAGGGCACCGCCAGGATGCGGCCGCGGCGGGTGCGCATCCAGCAGGGCTGGTCGTCGTGGCACCAGTCGAGCAGGTAGCGGTAGCCGACCTCCTGCAGCAGGTCCGGCGTGTGGGGGCTCTGCGATATCCAGGGGCCGAGCCAGCCGGCGGGTGGCCGGCCCTGGTGGCGGGTGATGGCGGCGGTGGCTTCGGCGATCAGCGCCGCCTCGCCGGCCTCTCCCAGCGTCGCCTGGCGCTCGGCGTTGCTGCGGCCGTGGCCGACGATCTCGGCGCCCCGCGCGCCGTAGGCTTCGGCAAGCTCGGGGCAGTGGTCGTAGATCGTGCTGTTCAGCAGCAGCGTGACCGGCAGGCCGAGCTGGCTGAAAAGCTCCAGCAGGCGCCAGGCGCCGACCCGATTGCCCCATTCGCGCCAGGCGTAGTTCAGCACGTCCGGCTGCGGCCCGCCGGGGGCCAACTCAGCCCCCAGCCCGCCACCAAAGGCGAAGTGTTCGAGGTTGAGCGCGACATAGACCGCCAGCCGCCGGCCTTCAGGCCAGGAATAGTCCGGCCGGCCGATGATCGGCGAATAGTCGAAGCGGCCATGGTGCGCGAGCTTCATTCCGATGTCGTCCCTGGTCTATGGTCAGGCGAGCCAAGCATGGAGGGCTTCGATGTCGGATGTCGAGAGGGCGGCCGCAGCGGTTGACGAGGCGCGGCTGTGGCGCCGGCAGATGGGGCTGGCGCGCTTTGGCGCGACTGCCCGGGGTGGCGTCAACCGCCAGGCGCTGTCGGCCGAGGAGAACGAGGCCCGGCGCTGGATCGCCGATTGGGCGGCCGGGCTCGGCCTTGGCATCGCGGTCGATCCGGTGGGCAACCTGTTCGTGCGCTATGAGGGCCGCGATCCCGCCGCCGCCCCGGTGATGACGGGCAGCCACATCGACAGCCAGCCGACCGGCGGCAAGTTCGACGGTGCCTATGGCGTGATGGCGGGCTACGAGGTGCTGGAGGCGCTGGTCGCTGCCGGCATCCGGCCGCTCCGCCCGATCGTGGTGGCGGCCTGGACCAACGAGGAGGGCAGCCGCTTCCAGCCGGGCTGCACCGGCAGCCGGGCCTTTGTCGGCAACACCCCGCTGGAGGCGCTGCTGGAGGAGCGCGACGGCGCCGGCATGCGCTTCGGCGATGCCCTGGAGGCGACGCTGGATGCCACCCCGAACGCCCGCCGCCTGCCGCTCGGCTTTCCCGTCCACGCCTATGTCGAGGCGCATATCGAGCAGGGGCCGATCCTGGAGCAGCAGGCCAAGACCATCGGCGCCGTCACCTCGATCCAGGGTGCGCGGCGCTACACGGTGGAGGTGCTGGGGGAGGAGGCGCATGCCGGCACCATGCCGGTCGGCCAGCGCAAGGATGCGCTGCGGGCGGCCGTGCGCATGATCACCGCCCTTCAGGACCTGATGGCCGATCCCGAGGATGTGGTGAAGTTCACCGTCGGCCGGCTGGAGTGCCATCCGGGCTCGGTCAATGTGGTGCCGGGCAGGGTGCGCTTCACCATCGACTTCCGCCACCCGTCGGCGGCCGAGCTTGCGCGGCGCGGCGATCTGATCGAGCCGATCTGCCGGGCGCTCGCCGGCGGCTGTGCGGTTTCGGTGGCCGTCAACGCGCTGTCCGCGCCGGTCGAGTTCCCTGCCGGGATGGTCGATGCGGTGGAGGGGGTGAGCCGCGCGCTCGGCCTGCCCACCATGCGGCTGCCCTCCGGCGCCGGGCACGACGCCGGCTACCTGTCACAGGTCTGCCCCACCGGGATGATCTTCATCCCCTGCGCCAAGGGCATCAGCCACAACGAGGTGGAGGACGCGACCCCGGCCGACCTGGCGGCCGGCGCGCGGGTGCTGGCGGGCGTGCTGGTGCGCCTGGCCGGCGAGTAGGGCGGCCTAGAAGTCCGTCCGCACGCCGCCCTCGGCCTTGCGGCGGGCGACGAAGGCATCGAGTTCCTCCTCAATGCCCGGGTCCATGGCGGGGCGCTGGTAGCGGGCCAGCGCCTCCTTCCAGAGCTGCCCGGCCTTGTCGATGGCGGTGGGGGAGCCGGCATCCCGCCAGCTTTCGAAGTTCCGCCAGTCCGAGATCAGCGGGGCGTAGAAGGCATCCTTGTAGCGGGCCTGGGTATGTGCGGCGCCGAAATAATGGCCGCCGGGGCCGACCTCGCGCATCGCCTCCAGCGCCAGGGTTTCCGGGCTGATCTCAAGCGGCGCCAGGAAATGCGCCACCATCTGCAACAGGTCGACATCGAGGATGGTCTTCTCGAAGGAGGCGGTAAGCCCGCCTTCCATCCAGCCGGCCGAATGCAGGATGAAATTGCCCCCGCCCATCACCGCCCCCCACAGGGAGAACACCGATTCATAGGCCGCCTGGGCATCAAGGGTGTTGGCCGCGCAGGTGTTCGAGGTGCGGTAGGGCACCCGGTAGCGGCGGGCAAGCTGGCCGCCGATCATCGCCGATTTCATGTATTCCGGGGTGCCGAAGGCGGGCGCCCCGGTCTTCATGTCGACATTGGAGGTGAAGCCGCCATAGACCACCGGGGCGCCCGGCCGCACGATCTGGGTGAAGGCGATGCCGGCCAGCGCCTCGGCATTCTGCTGGGCGAGCGCGCCCGCCACCGTCACCGGCGCCATGGCCCCGGCCAGCGTGAACGGCGTCATGATCACCACCTGGTTGCGCGCCGACATCTCCATGATGCCCTGGAGCATCGGCGCGTCCAGGCGCAGCGGCGAGGAGGAGTTGATCACCGTCATCAGCGACGGTTCGGCATCGAGGCGGGCATCGTCGATGCCGCGCGCGATGCGCACGATCTCCAGCGCGTCGCGGTTGCGCTGGCGGCCGAGGGAGTAGGCGTGGAAGGCCTTGTCCGTCAGCTTCGCAAGGTCGGCAAGGCAGTCGAGATGGCGGATCGAGGGGTGGATGTCGACCGGTTCCACCGGGTAGCCGCCGGTGCAATGGATGATGTTGAAGCTCTGGGCCAGCTTCACCAGGTTGCGGAAATCCTCCTGCGCGCCCGGCCGGCGGCCGCGCTCCAGGTCCGAGCAGTTGGGGGCGCTCGCGACCTGGGCGAAGATCACGTGGTCGCCGCCGAAGGCCAGATTGTGGGCCGGGTTGCGCGCGTGCAGCGTGAAGCCCGCGGGGGCGGTTGCGATCGCCTGCTCGATCAGGCCGCGGTCCAGGCGCACGCGCGGCGAGCCTTCCTCCACCCTTGCCCCGGCCTGGCGCAGCAGGTCCCTGGCATCGCCATCCAGGAAATCCATGCCGATCTCCTCCAGGATGGTCAGGGATGCCTGGTGGATCGCCTCGATCTGGTCGGCCGAGACGATCTCGACCGGGGGGAACACGCGGCGCGGCTGGCGGAAGGGCGGCTGCCGGTCCCCCGCCTCGCCGTCACGCTCCGCCCTGCGGGCGCGCCCGCCACGCCTTTCGCCACCTTGCCGTTCCAGCATGCCGGTCATATCGTGCCCCCGTTGAACCGCCATCCGATGCGCCGGAGCCGCGGCAAAGTCAACGGCGGCGCCGTGCGCGCCGCCTCACGCTCGATGCCGGGGTTCGCCTGCCATGAAAACCCTTCTGCCCGTGCCGGAGATCACCATCGGCAATGGCGCGGTCGACAGCCTGGGCGCGGCCGTGGCCGGCCTGCCCGGCGCGCCCAACCGGGTGCTGCTGGTGATCGATCCGTTCCTGGCCGCCGCCGGCGTCACCGGCCGGGTGCTGGCCGCCCTGGCGGCCCGCGACCTGGCGGTCACGCTGTTCGA
>CAZEQG010000326.1:0-4319 GCA_964514295.1 uncultured Alphaproteobacteria bacterium | reverse complement strand
CTCGCCGGCGGCCCGCGCCGCGGCCTCGGCCCTGGGCAGGCGCGCGACCTCGCCGTCGGGACTGAGCCAGACGCAATCGGCGAAGCCGGCGACGAGCACGGGCAGCGACAGCATGGCCGGGTTGTGGCACGGGACGTTGACGCGCCGGAAGGGGGCACCTAGGGTCCGGCCATGGTTACCGACAGCGAACGCACGCTTGCGCAGTCCGCGCGCGCCTGGCCCTTCGAGGAGGCGCGCAAGCTTCTCGCCCGCTACCCCGAGGGCGCGCCGGCGAAAGGCTATGTGCTGTTCGAGACCGGCTATGGCCCCTCGGGCCTGCCGCATATCGGCACCTTCGGCGAGGTGGTGCGCACCACCATGGTGCGCCAGGCCTTCCGCCGCCTGTCCGACATCCCGACCCGCCTGTTCGCCTTCTCCGACGACATGGACGGGCTGCGCAAGGTGCCGGACAATATCCCCAATGCCGAGGTGATCCGCCCGCATCTGGGCAAGCCGCTGACCCGGGTGCCCGACCCCTTCGGCACCCACGAGAGCTTCGGCCACCACAACAATGCCCGGCTGCGCCAGTTCCTGGACGGCGCCGGCTTCGAGTACGAGTTCCAGAGCGCGACCGACTGGTACAGTTCCGGCCGCTTCGACCCGGCGCTGCTCACCGTGCTGCGGCACTTCGCCGAGGTGCGCGACGTCATCCTGCCGACCCTGGGGCAGGAGCGGCGGGCGACCTACAGCCCCTTCCTGCCGATCTGCCCGCGCACCGGCGTAGTGCTCCAGGTGCCGGTGGAGGAGGTGCGGCTGGACGCCGGCACCATCGTCTACCGCGATCCCGAGACGGCGGCACTGGTCGAGGTGCCGGTCACGGGCGGCCACTGCAAGCTGCAATGGAAGGCCGACTGGGCCATGCGCTGGCATGCGCTCGGCGTCGACTACGAGATGTCGGGCAAGGACCTGATCCCCTCGGTCGAGCTGTCCTCGAAGATCCAGCGCATCCTCGGCAGCCGCCCGCCGGAGGGATTCAACTACGAGCTGTTCCTCGACGACAAGGGGCAGAAGATATCGAAGTCCAAGGGCAACGGGCTGACGGTGGAGGAGTGGCTGCGCTACGCCCCGCAGGAAAGCCTGTCGCTCTACATGTTCCAGCAGCCGCGCCGGGCCAAGCGCCTGTATTTCGACGTGATCCCGCGCGCGGTCGACGACTACCGCAGTTTTCTGGAGAAGTTCCCGGCCGAGGAACCCGCCCAGCGGCTGGAAAATCCCGCCTGGCACATCCATGACGGCGCGCCGCCCGCCCCGGACAGCGGCCTTGGCTTCGGCATCCTCCTGAACCTCGCCTCGGTCTGCGGGGCCGAGGACAAGGCGGTGCTGTGGGGCTTCATCCGGCGCTACCAGCCGGGTGCCTCGCCCCAGGCCAACCCGATGCTGGACCGGCTGGCGGCTGGCGCCGTCGCCTATTTCCAGGACCAGGTGAAGCCCAAGCGCCGCTTCCGCGCACCCGATGCAGCCGAGCGCGCGGCCCTGGCGGAATTGGCCGGCGATCTCGCCGCCCTGCCGGCGGAAGCCGATGCCGAGAGCCTGCAGAACGTGTTCTACGAAACCGGCAAGCGGCATTTCAGCGACCTGCGCGGCTGGTTCAAGGCGCTCTACGAGATCCTGCTCGGCCAGGACCAGGGGCCGCGCATGGGCAGCTTCGCCGCCCTCTACGGCAAGGCCGAGACCGTGACCCTGATCGAGCGCGCGCTGAAAGGCGAGAGCCTGGCGGCCTGAGGCCGGGCGGCACGCCCCTTGCGTGCGGCCGGCACATGGCTCATATTTTAGTCAAGTGTGACAGGTGCGGTGATGGAGGCTGTGGCGTTCATACCGATGAATGGGCTGGCGACGGCGCTGCGCGCCGCGAAGTATGCCGAGTCCGTTCCGGCCGCCGCGCGCCCGCAGGCCCCCGCCGAACCCTCCCCGCCGCCGCGCCCGGCGGCAAGCGGCGGCCGCGGCAGCAGGATCGACATCACGGCCTGAGCCGCCGGCGCTGAAGCGCCCGGCTGCCGGTCAGATGTGGATCGGCCGGCCGTCGACGGCCAGGGCGGCTTCCTTCACCGCCTCGTTCAGCGTCGGGTGGCCGTGGCACATGGCCGCGATATCCTCGGCCGAGCCGCCGAAGATCATCGCCGCGGCAACCTCGTGGATCAGCGTGCCGGCCTCGGCCCCGATGATGTGGCAGCCCAGCACCCGGTCGGTTGCGGCGTCGGCCAGGATCTTCACGAAGCCGTCGGTCATCGCGATGGCGCGGGCGCGGGCAGTGGCCGTGAAGGGGAACTTGCCGACCCGGTAGGCCACGCCGGCGGCCTTGAGCTGCTCCTCGGTCCGGCCGATGGTCGCCACCTCCGGCCAAGTGTAGACGATGCCGGGCACCAGGTCGTAGTCCACATGCCCGGCCTTGCCGGCCATGATCTCGACGGCGGCGACCCCGTCCTCCGATGCCTTGTGGGCCAGCATCGGGCCGGGGATGCAGTCGCCGACGGCAAAGATGCCGGGCACGCTGGTCTCGAAATCCTCGTCCACCTCGATGCGGCCGCGGGCGTCCAGCTTCACGCCCAGCGCCTCCAGCCCCAGCCCGGCGATCAGCGGCCGGCGGCCGATCGCCAGCAGCACGATCTCGGCCTCGATGGTCTCCGCGGCACCGCCCGCGGCCGGCTCCACCGTCAGCGACACGCCCTTCTTGCCGGCCTTCGCGGCGGTGACCTTGGAGCCCAGCCGGAAGGTCATGCCCTGCCTGGCGAGGATGCGGTGGAACTGCTTGGCCACCTCGCCATCCATGCCCGGCACCAGACGGTCGAGAAACTCCACCACCGTGACCTGCGCGCCCAGTCGCTGCCACACCGAGCCCATTTCCAGCCCGATATAGCCACCGCCGATCACCACCATGGTCTTGGGCACGGATTTCAGGGCCAGCGCGCCGGTCGAGGTGACGATGCGCTGCTCATCCACCGTCACCCCCGCAAGCGGCATGGATTCGGAACCGGTGGCGATCAGGATGCGGGCGCAGTCATGCGTGGTCACGCTGCCGTCGGCGGCGGTCACCGAAACCTTGCCCGGGGCGGGGATGGCCCCGCTGCCCTTCAGCCAGTCGATCTTGTTCTTTTTGAACAGGAATTCGACGCCGTTCACATTTGCGGCGACAACCTTGTCCTTGAAGCCCATCATCGCCGGCAGGTCCAGCGCCACCCCCGACACCTTCACGCCGAATTCGGCCAGATGGCCGCTGGCCTCGGCGAATTTCTCGGAGGCCTGAAGCAGCGCCTTGGACGGGATGCAGCCGACATTCAGGCAGGTGCCGCCGAGCTTGTCCCGCTTTTCCACCACCGCCACCTTCATGCCGAGCTGGGCGGCGCGGATGGCGGCGACATAGCCGCCGGGGCCGGCGCCGATGACGATCAGGTCGTAAGCCATGGGATGCTCGCGGGGCTAAGGGACGGGCGGGCGGAGAACGGCCAGGGCCGCAAAGTGCCACATTGAGGGACCCTGCGACAGCCGCTCACGCGGGGGCGGGAATGGGCCGGTGATGGACGTGCCACCATCATGCACCCTCACAGGTCGAGGAGCAGCCGCTGCGGATCCTCCACATGCTCCTTCACCCGCACCAGGAAGGTGACCGCCTCGCGCCCGTCGATGATGCGATGGTCGTAGGACAGCGCCACATACATCATCGGGCGGATCTCCACCCGGTCGCCGACCGCCACCGGGCGCGGCTGGATCTTGTGCATGCCGAGGATGCCCGACTGCGGCGGGTTGAGGATCGGCGTCGACATCAGCGAGCCGTAGACGCCGCCATTGGAGATGGTGAAGGTGCCGCCGGTCAGTTCCTCCAGCGTCAGCTTGCCGTCGCGCGCCTTCACGCCCAGCGCCGCGATGGCCTTTTCGACCTCGGCGAAGCCGAGCTTGTCGGCATCCCGCAGCACCGGCACCACCAGCCCCTGCGGCGTGCCGACCGCCACCCCGATGTCGTAGTAGTTCTTGTAGATGATCTCGTCGCCATAGATCTCGGCGTTGACGGCGGGGATCTCCTTCAGGGCCGAGATGCAGGCCTTCACGAAGAAGCTCATGAAGCCAAGCTTCACGCCGTGCTTCTTCTCGAACGCCTCGACGTACTGCTTGCGCAGCGCCATGGCGTTGGTCATGTCGATCTCGTTGAAGGTGGTCAGCATCGCCGCGCTGTTCTGCGCCTCCTTCAGGCGCTGGGCGATGCGCTGCCGCAGCCGCGTCATCCGCACCCGCTCCTCGCGCGGGTCTTCCGCGCGCGGCTTCAGCGGGGCCGGGGCGGCGGCCGGCGC
>CAZEQG010000325.1:0-4349 GCA_964514295.1 uncultured Alphaproteobacteria bacterium | reverse complement strand
TGGCGGCCGAGATCGGCGGCGTGGCCCTGGCGGCCGACCTGGCAGAGGAGGGGCAGGTGGCCGGCCTGGTCGGGCGCGCGGCCGCCGCGCTGGGGCCGCTGGGCGTGCTGGTGAACAACGCCTCCACCTTCGAGCGTGACCGCATCGACAGCATGACGCGCGCCTCCTGGGATCATCACCTGGAGCCCAACCTGCGGGCACCGGCGGTGCTGATCCAGGCCTTCGCCGCGCAGCTCCCGGCCGATCGCCAGGGGGCGGTGGTCAACCTGCTCGATCAGCGGGTGTGGAACCTGACGCCCGATTTCCTGTCCTACACCGTCAGCAAGGTCGGCCTGTGGGCGCTGACCCAGACCCTGGCCCTGGCGCTCGCCCCGCGCATCAGGGTGAACGGCATCGGCCCCGGCCCGGCCGTCGCCAACGAGCGGCAGACCGCGGCGCATTTCGCGGCCCAGCAGGCGGCGATGCCGCTTGGCCGTGGCACCACGCCGCAGGAGATCGCCGCCGCCCTGTCCTTCATCCTGGCGATGCCGGCCATGACCGGCCAGATGCTGGCCCTCGATGGCGGTCAGCATCTGTGCTGGGCCCCGCCCGCGCGCGGCATCGTGCCGCCCGAGTAGGAAGCTGTCCACAGCGCGGAAAACTGCCGAGTCAAGCCCGAAAACGCTAAATCGCTTTCAGTCCGAAACACCCGGAGTCCCCAGGAAAACTGCGTTAATTGTGTAAATTCAATAACTTAGATGAGTTGCCCATATTTTGGGCAAGAGGCTGAAAGAGCCGGAATCGCTCATCCGGCACACCACTGGGGCGAACTTATCCACAGTCTTATACACAAGAATCGTGGATAGTCGGGCTGAGCCGCGGCGGATTGACGGGCGGCCCCGCCAGCCCCTAGGTGATGTGGTCGGGAGGCAGGGATGGCCAAGGCAGCGCGGGAAGAGGAGGCGATCGAGCGGCCGGCCGGGCGGGTGGGCAAGCCGCGCGGGCAGGCCGCGCTTGCCGTCGCCTCGCTTGCCGCCGGGGTGGCGGTGCTGCAGGCGCATTTGCGCACCCTGCCGGGCAGCCCCGGGGTCTACCGCATGCTCGACCGGCGCGGCGAGGTGCTCTATGTCGGCAAGGCGCGGAACCTGAAGCGGCGGGTGACCAGCTACACCCAGGTCGACAAGCTGCCCCAGCGGCTCAGGCGGATGGTGGCGGAGACCGCCAGCCTGGAGGTGGTGGTCACCCACACCGAGGTCGAGGCGCTGCTGCTGGAAAGCAACCTGATTAAGCGCTTCATGCCGCCCTTCAACGTGCTGCTGCGCGACGACAAGAGCTTCCCCTTCATCGTCATCACCGCCGGCCACCCCTTCCCGCGCATCGCCAAGCATCGCGGCGCGCGCGACAAGGCGCAGCGCTATTTCGGGCCCTTTGCCTCGGCCGGCGCGGTCGACCGCACGATCGTGGCGCTGCAGCGGGCCTTCCTGCTGCGCAATTGTTCGGATTCGGTGTTCGCGGCGCGTAGCCGGCCCTGCCTGCAATACCAGATCAAGCGCTGCACGGCGCCCTGCGTCGGCCGTGTTGACGAGGCTGCCTATGCCGCCCAGGTGGCGGAGGCGGAAGGGTTCCTCACCAACCGCGGCGGCGAGGTGCAGCAGGGGCTGGCGGCGCGCATGACGGCGGCGGCCGAGGCCCTGGACTTCGAGACCGCCGCCCTGCTGCGCGACCGCATCCGGGCGCTGACCCAGATCCAGGCCCATCAGGACATCAACGTCACCGGGCTTGACGAGGCCGATGTGATCGCCCTGCACCAGGATGGCGGGCATTCCTGCGTCCAGGTGTTCTTCTTCCGGGGCGGGCGCAACTATGGCAACCGCCCGTATTTCCCCAGCCACGACAGGGCGCTTGAGCCGGCGGCCCTGATGGCCGCCTTTCTTGGCCAGTTCTATGCCGACAAGACGCCGCCGCGCAGCATCCTGCTGAGCCAGGCGCCGGAGGAGGCGGAACTGCTGGCCGAGGCGCTGTCGGTCAGGGCCGAGGGCAGGGTCGAGCTGGCGGTGCCGCGGCGCGGCGACAAGCGCAAGCTGGTCGAGCACGCCCTGACCAATGCCCGCGAGGCGCTGGGCCGGCGTCTGGCCGAGAGCAGCACCCAGATGAAGCTGCTTCAGGGCCTGGCCGATGCCTTCGGCCTGCCGGAGCCGCCGCAGCGGATCGAGGTCTACGACAACAGCCACATCCAGGGCACCAACGCCATCGGGGCGATGATCGTGGCCGGCCCCGAGGGCTTCGTGAAGAACGCCTACCGCAAGTTCAACATCCGCACCGAGGCCGCGGCCGGCGATGACTTCGCGATGATGCGCGAGGTCCTGACCCGCCGTTTCGCCCGTGCCCAGAAGGAGGACCCGGAGCGCAGCCAGGCGAGCTGGCCGGACCTGGTGCTGATCGATGGCGGGCTCGGGCAGCTCAATGCCGCGCTTGGTGTGCTGGCGGAGCTCGGCATCGACGATGTGCCGGTGGTCGGCATCGCCAAGGGGCCCGACCGCGATGCCGGGCGGGAGCGCTTCTTCCTGCCGGGGCGTGATGCCTTCCGCCTGGAGCCGCGCGATCCGGTGCTCTATTTCCTGCAGCGCCTGCGCGACGAGGCCCACCGCTTCGCCATCTCCACCCACCGCGCCCGGCGCGGCAAGCAGATCGGCGTGTCGGGGCTGGACGACATTCCCGGCATAGGGCCGGCGCGCAAGAAGGCGCTGCTGCACCGCTTCGGCTCCATGAAGGCGGTGGCGCGCGCGGGCCTCGCCGACCTGGAGGCCGTCGAGGGGGTCAGCAAGGCGGTCGCGAAAAAGGTCTATGACCACTTCCACGATGAAGGCTAATGTCGCGGCATCCCGGCACGCCGGATCGGCCATGTTCACGTCCCTGCCAAACCTGCTCACCCTGTCGCGCATCGCCGCCATACCGGTGCTTGTGGCGCTGATGTTCCAGTCCGGCGACTGGGCGCGGTGGCTGGCCTGCGCGGTGTTCACCGCCGCCGCCGTCACCGACTGGTTCGACGGCTATCTGGCGCGCAGCCTGAACCAGATTTCGGCCTTCGGGCGGATGATGGACCCGATCGCCGACAAGCTGCTGGTCGGCGCCGCCCTGTTCATGCTGGCGGCGATGGAGCGGCTCGAAGGCTTTTCGGTGCTGCCGGCGCTGGTCATCCTGTGCCGGGAGATCCTGGTCAGCGGCCTGCGCGAGTATCTGGCCGGCACCCGCATCAGCGTGCCGGTCAGCGCGCTTGCCAAATGGAAGACCGGCATCCAGATGACCGCCCTTGGCGTGCTGATCGTCGGCGATGCCGGCCGCGCCCTGCTGCCCCTGCCGGTGGCGCTGATCGGGGAGGGGCTGCTGTGGGTGGCGGCCGGCCTTACCCTGGTCACCGGCTGGGACTATCTGCGCTCCAGCCTGCACCATGTCGAGCAGCCGCAGCCGGCGGCCAGCCCGGCCGCGGGCGGCGCACCGGTCGCCAACGCCGCTGCCGGCAAGAATGCCCGGCAAGCCGGTTGACGGCACGGCCGGCCGGCCCCATTACCATCCCACCATGCGCATTCTTGGCATCGCCGGCTGGAGCGGCAGCGGCAAGACCACGCTGCTGACCTCCCTGATCCCCGCCCTGGTGGCGCGGGGGCTGACCGTCTCCACGGTCAAGCACGCCCATCACGGCTTCGACGTCGACCAGCCGGGCAAGGACTCTTACGTCCACCGCGCCGCCGGCGCCCACGAGGTGCTGGTGACCTCGGCCAATCGCTGGGCGCTGATGCACGAGAACCGCGGCGCGCCCGAGCCGGGGCTGGCCGACCTGCTGCCGCGCCTGGCACCGGTCGACCTGGTGCTGGTCGAAGGCTTCAAGCGCGACAGCCACCCCAAGATCGAGGTGCACCGGCCGGCGCTGGGCAAGCCGCTGCTGGCGGCAAGCGATCCCAGCATCATCGCGGTCGCCTGTGACGTGCCGCTGCCGGGCCTAGCCGCAAGGTGGCTCGACCTCAACGATCACGCGGCCATTGTCGGCTTCGTGGCCGACCATGCGCGGGGCTGACCGGCGTGGCCCAGCTCACCGACGACTGCTTTGCCTTCGGCGCCCCGCTGGTGCCGATCGAGCAGGCCCTCGACATGGTTTCCGCCCGGCTGGAGCCGGTGGCGGCGGTGGAGCGCCAGCCGCTCGCCGCCTGCCTGAACCGCTTCCTGGCCGCGGATGTGGTGGCTGAGCGCGACGTGCCGCCGGCCGACAACTCGGCGGTCGATGGCTATGCCGTGCGCTTCGAGGATCTGGCCGCCGGGGCTGACAGCGTGCTGGCGGTCGGCGGCCGGGTGGCGGCCGGCCACCCGCTCGGCCG
>CAZEQG010000324.1:0-4352 GCA_964514295.1 uncultured Alphaproteobacteria bacterium | reverse complement strand
CGGCGGCAAGCGCGGCCGCACAGGCGGCTGCCGGGCCGCCCGGGCCGATCTCGAACACGCCGAGCACGCCGTCGCCCGACAGTGCCAGCACCTCGCCGCCTCCATCGATCACCGCGCCGGCGGTGCATTCGAAATAGCTGTTGAGCAGCGCCAGATAGGCGACCGGCGGCAGCCGGTCGGCGAACTGCGTGGAGTCGCGAAGGTCGCTGTAGAGCAGGGCGGCGCTGATCGAGCGGCCGTCGCCGCGCTTGATCTGGCCGTCGAGCACCCGGGCGCCGGCATCGGGGCCTAGATAGGCGCCGGCGACATTCTCGATGATCTGTTCGCGGATCGACACCTTGCACGCCACCGCCAGCCGCCGCTGCACACGCTGCAGGGCGCGCAGCTCGCCATCGGTGAAGCCGCCCGGCCGATCGGTCGTCCAGGAGCCCAGCACCCCGTCGTCGCGCTTGGGATTGAAGCCGATGAGGAAGGCCAGGTAGTCGGTCGCCCCCTGGTCGGCCAGGTCCTTGAGGATCGGGTAGTCGAGCATGGCATCGCGCCCGGCCAGCCGGCGGCGCAGCAGCGGCAGCTTGTGAAGCAGCATCGAATGGTGCGGGCTTGCCCGGAACGCCGCCGACAAGCGCGGGCTGTCCGGGCCGGAGCCGAATCGGTCCACCTCCACGGCGGCGCCGCTGCGCCAGGTCAGTGCCATCGCGCTGAACAGCGGGTGCAGGGTGCGGAAGGACAGGTAGGCGCGGGTTACCGGCACGCCCGCCGCCCGCAGCCGCTGGCAGCAGCCGTCCAGCACCTCGGTCAGGGCGCTGCCGCCGTCCAGCGCCTCGCCCATCAGCCAGTCGGCGAGCTGATCGATCAGCAGCCCCTCGGCGGCGTTGTCGGCCATGGCGCTCAGGCGCGCCTGCGCTGCGGCCCGGCGGCGCGCAGATAGGGCGCCAGGAACCGGCCGGTGTGGCTGTCGGGGTTTCGCGCCACGTCTTCCGGCGTGCCTTCGGCCACGATCCGGCCGCCGCCCGAGCCGCCCTCCGGCCCCAGGTCGACGATCCAGTCGGCCTGCTTGATGACCTCCAGATTGTGCTCGATGACCAGCACGGAGTTGCCCTGTTCCACCAGCGTCTGAAGCACTTCCAGAAGCTTCTTCACGTCCTCGAAATGCAGCCCCGTGGTCGGCTCGTCGAGGATGTAGAGGGTCCGTCCGGTCGATCGCCGCGACAGCTCCTTGGCCAGCTTCACGCGCTGTGCCTCGCCGCCCGACAGCGTGGTGGCCGGCTGGCCGATCTTGATGTAGCCCAGCCCCACCTCGTCCAGCGTCGCCAGCTTGTCGCGGATCGACGGCACCGCCTTGAAGAAGGCGGCACCTTCCTCGACCGTCATGTCCAGCACATCGGCGATCGAACGGTCCTTGAAGGTCACCTCCAGGGTCTCGCGGTTGTAGCGCCGGCCCTTGCAGACATCGCACTGCACATAGACATCGGGCAGGAAGTGCATCTCGATCTTGATCACCCCGTCGCCCTGGCATGCCTCGCAGCGCCCGCCCTTCACGTTGAAGCTGAAGCGGCCGGGGGCATAGCCGCGGGCCTTGGCCTCCGGCAGGCCGGAGAACCAGTCGCGGATCGGCGTGAAGGCGCCGGTATAGGTGGCGGGGTTCGAACGCGGGGTGCGGCCGATCGGCGACTGGTCGATATCGATCACCTTGTCGAGGTGCTCGGTGCCGGTGATTCCGTCATGCGGGGCGGGGGCGGCGCGGGCGCCGTTCAGGCGCCTGGCGAGCGCGGTGTAGAGGGTGTCGAGCACCAAGGTCGACTTGCCGCCCCCGGATACGCCGGTCACGCAGGTGAAGGTGCCGAGCGGGAAGGAGGCGGTGACGTTCTTCAGGTTGTTGCCGCGCGCCCCGCTGACCGTCAGCCGCTGCCCGGGATGGCCGGGGCGGCGGTGGCGCGGCACCTCGATCTGGCGGAGGCCGGTCAGGTACTGTCCGGTCAGGCTTTGGGGGTTGGCCATCACGGCCTCGGGCGTGCCGTGGGCGACCACGCTGCCGCCATGCACGCCGGCGCCGGGCCCCATGTCGACCAGGTAGTCCGCCTCGCGGATCGCCTCCTCGTCATGCTCGACCACCAGCACCGTGTTGCCGAGATCGCGCAGCCGCTTCAGCGCCTGCAGCAGCCGGTCATTGTCGCGCGGGTGCAGGCCGATCGACGGCTCGTCGAGCACATAGAGCACGCCGACCAGGCCGGAGCCGATCTGCGAGGCCAGCCGGATGCGCTGGCTCTCGCCGCCGGACAGGGTTGCCGAGGCGCGCGCGAGGGTCAGGTAGTCGAGCCCGACATTCACAAGAAAACCAAGGCGTTCGTTGATTTCCTTGAGGATCCGCTGGGCAATCTCGTTCTGCTTGGGGGTGAGCCCCCCGGGCAGGGCGGCGAACCAGGCCGCCGCCTCGCGGATCGACAGCTCGCTGGCGGCGGCGATGTTGCGCCCGCCCACCCGCACCGCCAGCGCCTCCGGCTTCAGCCGCTGGCCCTGGCAGGTCTCGCAGGTGGTGACGTTCTGGTACTTCTGCAGCTCCTCCCGCACCCAGGCGCTGTCGGTCTCCTTCCAGCGCCGTTCCATGTTCGGAATGATGCCCTCGAAGGGCTTGCGGGTGGAGTATTTGCGCAGCCCGTCGTCATAGACCATCTCCACCGCCTCATCGCCGGTGCCGTGGAGTATGGCGCGGCGCACCTTCTCGGGCAGCTCGCGCCACGGCTTCAGCATGCTGGCCCTGAAATGCGCGCACAGGCTTTCGAGCGTCTGCGCATAGTATTGCGAGGTGGAATTGGCCCAGGGGGCGATCGCCCCCTCGCGCAGCGACAGCCGGTCGTCCGGCACGATCATGTCGGGATCGAAATAATTCTTCGTGCCCAGCCCGTCGCAGGCCGGGCAGGCGCCGAAGGGGTTGTTGAAGCTGAACAGCCGCGGCTCGATCTCGTCGATGGTGAAGCCGCTGACCGGGCAGGCGAATTTGGCGGAGAAGGTGGTCCGCTCGCCGCCATCGGCATTCTCGGCGAAGACCAGCCCGTCCGACAGGTCAAGGGCGGTCTCCAGGGAATCGGCCAGGCGGTTGCCGAGGTCCGGGCGCACCACCAGCCGGTCGACCACCACCTCGACATCGTGCTTCTTCTTCTTGTCGAGGGCGGGAACGGCATCGATCTCAAACAGTTCGCCGTCGATCTTCACGCGCTGGAAGCCGCGCTTCTGAAGATCGGCCAGTTCCTTGCGGTACTCGCCCTTGCGGCCGCGCGCGATCGGCGCCAGGAGGTAGAGCCGGGTCCCTTCCGGCATGGCCAGCACGCGGTCGACCATCTGGCTGACGGTCTGGCTCTCGATCGGCAACCCTGTCGCCGGAGAGTAGGGTATGCCGACCCGCGCCCATAGCAGGCGCATGTAGTCATAGATCTCGGTCACCGTTCCGACCGTGGAACGGGGGTTCTTGGAGGTGGTCTTCTGTTCGATCGAGATCGCCGGGGACAGGCCTTCGATCAGGTCGACATCAGGCTTCTGCATCAGCTCCAGGAACTGGCGCGCATAGGCCGACAGGCTTTCGACATAGCGCCGCTGCCCCTCGGCATAGATGGTGTCGAAGGCCAGCGATGACTTGCCCGAGCCCGACAGCCCGGTCAGCACCACCAGCGAATCCCGCGGCAGGTCGACATCCACATTCTTCAGGTTGTGCTCGCGCGCGCCGCGAACCTTGATCGTGCCGGACATGCGGGACCTGCGGGGATATGGGGTGCGCCAGACTATATGGGGCGCCGCCGCCCGCCGGCCACTGACTTTTCGTCCAGCCTGTCATCCGCTTGATCTGAAAAGAGAAACTTTTCCGGCAGTTGCGTGGCGCGGGGGTCTTTCCGGTAGCGGGACTTTTCCCTCGGCGGCGCGCATGCTAGGGGAGGCGGCGGTGAGCGCAGGAGGGGCGGCGGATGGCTGGCAGCGTCAACAAGGTAATCCTGGTCGGCAATCTCGGCCGTGATCCGGAAGTGCGCCAGACCAATGACGGCCGCAAGATCGTGAACCTGAACCTCGCCACCTCCGACAGCTGGAAGGACCGCAACACCGGCGAGCGCCAGGAACGCACCGAGTGGCACCGGGTGGTGATCTTCAACGAGAACCTGGGCGAGATCGCCGAGCGCTACCTGCGCAAGGGCTCCAAGGTCTATGTCGAAGGCCAGCTCCAGACCCGCAAGTGGACCGACCAGTCCGGCCAGGAGCGCTATACCACCGAAGTGGTGCTGCAGCGCTTCCGCGGCGAGCTGACGCTGCTCGACGGGCGCGGCGAGGGCGGCGGGCGCGGTGGCGACCCGGGCGGCGGCTATGGCGGC
>CAZEQG010000323.1:0-4355 GCA_964514295.1 uncultured Alphaproteobacteria bacterium | reverse complement strand
GACCACCACATTTGCCGGCTGGTCGTAGCGCAGCACCGGGCTGAGATAGGGGGCGCCGACCGCGCGCGCGATCGCGGCGCGGCCCGTGTCGCCGCCGCCTTCGGCGCCACCATTTGCCGGGCGCGCCGCCGCGGCCTGCGCTGCGCCGGCTGAGGGACGCTGGTCCTGCAGCGCGCGCGCAGCCGGGTTGAACCGGCTGGGTGCCTGCACAGTACTGGCGATCTCGACCATGACCGGACCTCGGATGGAGTTCCTCCGATCCGAAGATACGCCTGCCGGGGAGAAGAGTCAAAACGCGCCGCAGCCCTGCCGACGATCGGCATGCCGATTTTCGCCAGCCCCGTTACAGGTAGTTGGTCAGGGTCAGGCTGCGCAGCGTCGCGGTGACCTGGTAGGAGGCCTGGAGCTGCGACTGCAGGCGCTGGAATTCGGTGATCGCCTCGTACTGGTCGGCATCCTCGATCTCGCTGATCGCCAGCGTCAGGGTGTTGATCGCGGACTCGTGCTCGTCGGTAAGTTCCTGGAGCTGCTGCTCCTTCACGCCGAGTTCGCCGTAGACCCTGCTCAGCGCGTCGAGCCCGTCGGTCAGGTTGGTCAGGGCGTTGTCGAAGATGGTGTCGAAGCCGGCCTCGTTCGCCGCGTCATAGTCGAGGGTGGACAGCGTGTAGAGGGCGTTCAGGATCTGGGCGACGGCACGGTCGTCGCCGCGCACGCCATAGGTGATGGTGTAGGTCTCGTCGACCCGGGCCGAGATCTGGGTGGCGCTCTGGTCGCCGTTGTAGCCTTCGTTGCCGGTGTAGAAGTTGCCGGCGGCCGAGAAATAGGTGTCGACATTGGCGATCACCGCGGCGGCAGTGCCGTTGGTGTAGCCGGTGATCAGGCCGTTGACCGAATCCATGGGCGTGCCGGCGGTGCCGACGGCGCCCTTGTCGGCCATCGGCTGGGTGCCCACCGCAATGCCCGAGAACAGGTAGCGCCCCTCGAACTGCACGTTGAGGACCCGGTTCACCTCCTCGATCGCCTCGGCCGCGCGCACCCTGAGAATGGAGCGCACCGAGGCATCGGTCTTGTAGTCGGGGCTGACCTTGATCACCTCGGCGCGCATGTCTGCGGCGACGTCGTTGATCTGGTTCAGCGAGGTCTGCATCACCGAGGCGCGGCGCTGCACGGTGGAGATCGACCGGCTGTAGGTCTCCAGGTTGTCGCGCGCCGACTTCAGGCCGAGAAGCGTGGCCGCATCCGTGCCGAGGCCGGAGAAGACGGGCGTCTTCTCGCCGGAGCTGACCTGCTGCTCGGCCTTGGAGAGCTGGGTCAGGGTGGTTGAGATGTTCTGCCGGGTGAGCAGGTTCTGGGCGAGGGTTCCGACCTTCATGGCGGCGGTCTCCGGCTTCAGCGCTTCATGTTGAGGAGTTCTTGGAACAGCTCGTCGATCGACGAGACCACACGGGCCGAGGCGGCATAGGCATTCTGCAGGGCGATCAGGTGGGCGATCTCCTCGTCCACCTGGACGCCGCTGTCGTTCTGCAGCTTGCTCGACAGGGTGGTGAGAAGCTGCTCCTGGTACTCGTGCTGGCTCAGGATCGAGGCACGTTCCTGGCCCTGGAAGGCGACGAACTGGGCGGTATATTCCTGGAAGGTCTGGGTGGTGCCCAGGCCGACATTGTTGAAGGTCTGGTTGTTGTCGAACAGCGACATGATGGTGTCGAGCACGGCCGTGGAGCCGGTATCGGTGCTCTCGGTGACCACGACGCCGGTGTTGGTGCCCTCGCGCAGCCGCCAGGGGTCGGTGTCCAGCACCGAGTTCACGGCGATGCGCTGGGAATAGCCGACGGTGGCGGCGGCAGTGTTGGCGAAGGTGGCGGTGCCGTCCTGGAACAGTTCCACGGCCGTGCCGGCCAGGCCGGTGCCGGTGCCCTGGAAGGCCACGGTGATCGCGCGGGCGAATTCGTCAAGCTGCTGCTGGGCCTGCACCAGGCGGGTGTCGCGCAGGTTGAACAGGGCCGCGAGCTTGCCCTGCGACAGCTCGGAGGTGATGTCGATGCCGCCGAGGGTGAGGCCGTTAAGGGTGCCGCCGGCGTAGGTCTGGGCCGGGGTGATGGTGGCCGTCTGCACGAAGTCGAGCGAAAAGGAGCCGATCTCGACCAGCAGGCGGCTGCTCTCGGTCATCAGCACCACGCGGCCGTCGTCGCGCTCGACATAGTGCACGCCGAGCTGCTCGGCCACCTTGTCGACCAGGATGTCGCGCTGGTCCTCAAGATCGGCGGTCGACACGTTCTTGCTGCGGCCGAGGGCGATCTGGTCGTTCAGCTCCTTGATCTGGCCGAGCGCCTCGTTCACCTCGGTGACGGCGTTGGCGATGTCGGTCTCGGTCTGGACGCGCATTTCCTGGATGGTGCGCGACAGGCTGGCAAGGTCGCGGCAGACCTCCTCGGCCTGGCGGATCACGGCGAGCTGCTGGGTCAGCCCTTCCGGTGCGGCATGCAGGTCCTCGAAGCGGCTGCGCAGCACATTGACCTTGGCCGCGATCGAGAAGCTGTCGGTCGGCTTGCCGAAATTCTGTTCCAGCAGCTCCAGATAGCTGTCGAGGGTGGCGAGCCGGGCCTCCGTGGAGATCGCGGTGCGCACGTCGCGCTGCAGGCCGGCATCCACCAGGCGCCGGGTCTCGGCCAGGGTGACGCCCTGGCCCTGGCCGGCAACCACCACCGCGCGCGAATCGGCAATCTTGCGGGTATAGCCTGCGGTGTTGGCGTTCGAGACGTTGCGCGAGACGACGTCGATCTGCCCCTGGGAGGCGCGCAGGCCGCTGACGGCATTGGTTAGGGCGACGTTCAGGCTCATCTCAGGCCACCTCCGCGATCATCCCGTCCCAAGCAAGGACCGGGCCACGGGGAAGGATTTGCAAGCTGTTGCGAACACGCGATTTTTCACGCGAGCGCGGCGGCGGCGGCCGGGTTCGCGGGAAAAATCTGCCGGGTCCGGCGATATCTGCCAGGCAGAAATCACCGGAACAGGTCCAGCAGGATGGTCGGGCGCTGGTTGGCGATGTTCAGGGTCTGCACGCCGAGCTGCTGCTTCACCTGGATCGCCTGGAGCTTCGCCGATTCCTTGGCAAGGTCGGCATCGACAATGTCGCCGAGGCCGGTCTCGGTGGCGTCGGTCAGCACCGAGATGAAGTCGTCCTGGAAGTTCATCTCGCGGGTGTCGGCGCCGAGCTGGCCGAGGATCACGTTCACCGTGGCGATCATGGTGATGGTCTTCGACAGCGCCTCGGCGGCGTTGGTGGTGGTGGCGAGCGTGACGGCGGCGGCGAACAGGGTGGTGGCGCTGTTGCCGACCAGGGAGCCGGAGTTGATCTTCAGCGTCGAGCCGTCGACGTTGGCGATGACGCTGACCGAGTTGGCGCCGGTCGACAGCAGGTTGCGGCCGTTATAGACGGCGTTGGTGATGAACTGGTTGACCTGCTCGACCAGGTTCTGGAAGTCGCTGTTGAGGATGGCCTGCTGGGCGGAGGTGTTGGCGGCGTTCATGCCCTCCGTCACCTTCTTCTGGATGTCGCCCAGAAGGTCGGAGATGGAGGTTGCCGCCGACAGCGCGATCGAGGTGACGCCCTTGGCGTTGGCGATGCCCTGGCTGACCGCGCTGTAGGCTTTCAGGTCGGCGCGGATGCCTTGGGCGATGGCGAAGGAGGAGGCGTCGTCGACCGCGCCATTCACCTTGAGGCCGGTCGAGACGCGCTGCTGCGTGACATCGAGCTGGCGGTTGGTGCGGTTGAGGTTCTGCAGCGCGATCAGCGCCGAGACGTTGGTGTTGATCGAATTGACGGGCATTTCCCGAACTCCGATGGCCGGGGCGGCAATTCGCCCCGCCAGACCATCAGCAAGCCCGGGACCAAGTTGTAACTATCTGATATTGAATGATTTATGGCCCAAGCGGGCGGGCCGGGCCGGCAATTCCTTCCGGGCCCTTGCTGGTCAGTTTCTGCCGGGTTGGCCGGTTTCTGCCGGCTTCTCGGCAAGGCCGAGATAGGCCGCAACCGGGGCGCCCTGGTCGCGGCGGACGGTCAGGTTGCGCAGCTCCAGCATGGTCAGCCCGGCGGCACCGGCGGTCTGGCGCAGATGCGCCTCGCCATGCGCGTAGCGCCGCTGGGCGCCCAGGGCATAGCCGGCACCCTCCAGCCGCTCGGTCGTGAACACGAACAGGCCGCCGGGCCGGAGCGCCGTTGCCGCCGCCGCCATCAGCGGCCCGAGGTCGCCCAGATAGACCAGCACATCGGCCGCCACGAGCGCGTCATAGGCGGCCGGGTGGGCGGCCAGGTCGGCCACCGCCTCGTCCACGCGCAGCGCGTCGTAGAGGCC
>CAZEQG010000322.1:0-4370 GCA_964514295.1 uncultured Alphaproteobacteria bacterium | reverse complement strand
GGGGCGTACTTGAAGGCGTAGGTGAGCAAGAGGTGGGCGCCGCCGGCGGCAAGCTCGGGCTCAGCCTCCGCCCAGCGCCGGGCGGCACCCCACAGCGGGCCGCCGGCAAGCGCCACGCCCATGTTGTGCAGCAGGCTGACCTTCGCCTTCTCCCGCACCTCGGGCGGAATGTCGTCATGGCCGAGGGAGGCGGCAAAGCGCGCGATCCGTTGCGCGGCGGTCAGCATGGCTTTCCTCCTTTGCGTTCAGGCGTCCAGCGCCGGGTCGAGCATCAGCTTTCCGAAGACCTGGCGATCCTCCAGCAGCCCTTGCGCGTCGACCACCTTGTCCAGCGGGAATACCTGCTGGATGACCGGGCGTATCCGGCCGGCGACCGCAAGCTGCAGCACGTCCAGGAAGTCGCGCCGGGTGCCGGCGAAGGAGCCGATCAGCACATGCTCCTTCACGAACAGGTGCCACAGGTTGATGTCGACCTCGAAACCCGAATGCCCGCCGCAGGTGACCAGCCGCCCGCCGCGCGCAAGCGCGCGCAGGCTGCCCTGCCAGGTGGCCTTGCCGACATGCTCGAACACCACGTCGACACCGCGCCCGCCGGTCCAGGCGCGCACGCGCTCGGCCCAGCCCTCCTCGCGGTGGTTGACCACCTCGTCGGCGCCGATCTCCAGCGCCTGGCGCATCTTCTCCGCGCTGCCGGCGGTGGCGATGACGCGGGCGCCGGCCGCCTTGGCGATCTGCACGCCGAGCACGCCGATGCCCGAGCCGGCGGCGATCACCAGCACATCCTCGCCGATGCGGATGTCGGCGCGCCGGCGCAGCATGTGCCAGGCGGTCGGCCCGGTAACGGCGATGGCGGCGGCCTGCATGTAGGAAAGCTGCGGCGGCAGCGCCAGGAGCTGGCGGGCGGGGGCGACGGCATATTCGGCATAGCCGCCATCGGTCTGCACGCCGAACACCTTGCCGGTGCGGCACATGTTGGTGGCGCCGGTGATGCAGGACGCACAGTGGCCGCAGCTCAGGATCGGGTCGACCACAACCCGGGCGCTGACCGCCCACCCCGACACCTCCGGGCCCACCGCCACGATGTCGCCGGCCACCTCGGTGCCGGAGATGTGCGGCAGCGGGATCGCCTGCGGCGTCTGTCCGTCGCGGCTGAGGATGTCGACCTGGTTCAGGCCGCAGGCCTTCACCGCGATCAGCACCTCGCCGCTGCCCGGCACCGGCACCGGCACATCGCGCTCGAACACCAAGCGGACCCCCTCGGCGGTCTCGCGCAGCCTGACCGCGCGCATGGTGCTGCGCATCATTTCCTCCCCGCCTTCAGCCTGGCCAGATAGGCCGCCTTCTTTTCGGCGAACTCGCGCGACTGGAAGGCCAGGCCATTGGCCACCGCCTCGACCGCGAGCTGGTCGCGGAGCTGGCTGCGCTCGCCGTTGCGCAGCACCAGCTTCAGCATCCGCAGCGCATCGCTGCCCATGCCGGAAAGCTGGGCGGCGATGGCGTCCATGCGCTGGGCAAGCGCCGGGCCGTCCTCCACCAGCTCGTTCACCATGCCCCATTGCAGGGCGCGCTCGGCATCGATGCGCTCGCCCAGCAGGGCCATCTGCAGCGCCCGGCTGGGCCCCACCTGGCGCTGCACCATCCAGGACAGGCCGAAGTCCTGGATCACGTCCAGCATCATCGGCACCATCCAGAAGCGCGCCTTGCGCACCGACACCCGCAGGTCGCAGGCCATGGCAAGCCCCAGCCCGCCACCGCCGCAGGCATCGCCGTTGAGGGCCGCGATGGTGATGACCGGCAGCTCGAACAGCGCCTGGATCACGCGGTGCTGCTCGTTCAGCAGGCGCGTGCCGGAATAGATGGAATCGTCCGTGACATGCTCCATGAAGAACGGCGTGTCGAGGTCCACGCCGGCCGAGAACATCCGCCCGCGGCCTTCCAGGAACAGCGCGTTCAGCCCGTCGCGCCGGGCGACCCGCTCCAGCGCGTCCAGCAGCTCCTGGAGCATGGCGGGGTTGAGGGCGTTCAGCCTGTCGGGGCGGTTCAGCGCCAGCCGCGCGATGGGGCCCTCGATCGACAGGCCGATGGTCTCGTAGCCGGGGTGATCGGGCATGGCTCGGGCCTTCTGGTGGAGGAGACGGGTCGACGATCCGGGGTGCCGCGCCGGCCTTCAGCCTTGCGCCGCGGCATGCTCGGCGCGCAGGACGTACTTCTTGATCTTGCCGATCGAGGTCTTCGGCAGCTCGTCGCGGAACTCCACGAAGCTCGGCACCTTGAACTTGGCCAGGTAGCGGGCGCACCAGTCCCGCACCTCCTGCTCGCTCAGCGAGCGGCCCTGCTGGCAGACGATGTAGGCCTTCACCGCCTCGTCGCGCAGCGGATCGAACACCCCGATGACGGCCGATTCCATGATCGCCGGATGGTCGTTCAGCACCCGCTCCACCTCGGTCGCGGCGATGTTCTCGCCGGCCCGCTTGATCACGTCCTTCGAGCGGTCGAAGAACTTGAAATAGCCGTCCTCGTCGATCGATCCGTTGTCGCCGGTCAGGAACCAGCCGTCGCGCATGCAGGCGCGCGTCGCCTCCTCGTTCTTGTAGTAGCCGAGGAACAGCGGCTCGCCGCGCACCACGATCTGGCCCGTCACGCCGACCGGGCAATCCGCCATGTTCTCGTCCACCACCCGCATCTCGCGCCCCAGCACCGGCAGCCCGATGCAGTGGCGCTTGACGACATCGTGGACGACCGGGTTCGAGGAGCAGATGCCATAGGTTTCCGACAGCCCGTAGCCTTCGACCAGGGTCACCCCGAAGCGCTTCTCGAAGGCGTCCCATTCCTCGGGCGAGGTCGGCAGGGCGTAGAAGGAGAAGCGGACATCATGCACCGCATCGTCGTCGCGCGGGGGCTGGGCCAAGAGGGTGCGCAGGATCATCGGCACGATGGAGATTGCGGTGCAGCGGTGCTTCCTGACCTGCCCCCAGTAGCGGCTGGCGCTGTAGCTCTCCAGCAGCACCACGGTGCCGCCCACGGTCAGGGTCGGCATCACCCCGACATACTGCCCGTTCACGTGGAACAGCGGCAGGGTCACGCACATGCGGTCGTCGGCGCGCATGCCGAACAGCATGGCCGTCGCGATGCCCTGGAGGCGGCTGCCCTGCTGGCTGAGGATCGCCCCCTTCGGGCGCGAGGTGGTGCCGGAGGTATAGATGATCTGCGCCGGCGCGTCCGGGGGCACGGCCACCGCGACGTCGCTGTCGTCGCCCTCGGCCTCGATCCGGGTCAGCAGCTCGAAGCCGCGGGCCGGCTCGGCGCTCCGCGCCAGTATCTTCACCCGCACGCCGGGGCAGTCGGCGGCGATCTGGCCATAGCAGGCGAGGAAGCGGGGCTCGGTGATCAGGCCGACGGATTCTGAATTGGACAGCAGATAGCCCAGCTCGTCGGCCGAATAGAAGATGTTGACCGGCACCGACACCGCCCCGATCTGGTTGATGGCGAACCAGGCCACCAGGAATTCCGGGCCATTGGCCAGCATAACCGACACCTTGTCGCCGAGGCCGACGCCGGCGGCCGACAGGTGGTTGGCCAGGCGCCGCACGCGGCTGGCGAAGGCGGCATATGTGAATTCGGCGATGCGGCCGGCATCATCCTCGAACACCAGGAAGTTCTTGTCCGGGTGGCGCCTGACCTGGTTGCGGAGCAGGTCCGCGATCGTCATCGAGCCGCTCACGTTCATTGTTGTTTCCTCCCAAGTTCCTGCTTGCTAGCGCGCCCGCTTGCCGCCTTCCACCGGCAGCGCGGCGCCGGTGATGAAGGAGGCTGCGGGCGAACACAGAAAGGCAACCGCCTCGGCGATCTCCGCGACCGTGCCGATGCGGCGCATCGGCGTGCTGTCCAGCATGACCGCCTCGAAGCGGTCGCCGAACAGGCGCTCGCTCATCGCCGTGCGGAAGGAGCCCGGGCAGATCGCGTTCACCCGGATGCCCCGGTCGGCATAGTCCAGCGCCGCCGCCCTGGTCAGGCCGAGGAGGCCATGCTTGGAGGCGGTATAGGCCGGCATTCCGGCCACCCCGCCGAGCGAGGCGGTGGACCCGACATTCACGATGGCGCCCGATCCCTGCCGCAGCATCTGCCGCAGTTCGAACTTGAGGCACAGGAACACGCCGGTAAGGTTGACCGCGATCACCCGCGACCACTCGGCCGGATCATAGTCGGCGAGCGCGGCGGTCGCCCCTTCGATGCCGGCATTGTTGACCGCGACGTCGAGCCGGCCATGCCGGCTGGCGATGCCGGCGATGGCGGCCTCGACCGCGCCCGCCTCGGTGACGTCGAGGTGGCAGGCCTCAGCCCGGCCGCCCGCCTGCACGATCGCCGCCGCC
>CAZEQG010000321.1:0-4371 GCA_964514295.1 uncultured Alphaproteobacteria bacterium | reverse complement strand
CTTCGGCAGTGCCGGCGAGGTGGCGGGACCGGCGCCGGTGCTGGCGCCGGCCGGCGAGGCGGTGCAGGTCAGCGGCGGCGATCTTGCCTTCCACAACCTGTTCGGGCGGCCGGTGGCGGTGGCCTATGCCTGCCGCCTGGACCCCGCAGACGCCCGCATCCTGTCGCTCGACGTCCGCCCCCGGCGCGACGGCTGAGGGGCGCCGCCGCTCAGGTCAGCGCGTGGCGGACCCGGGCGGACACCCATTCGCTGACCAGCACCGTGGCAAGGATCGCCAGCAGGATGACGGTGACCTGCGACCAGGCAAGCGTGTTCAGCGAGGCTTCGAGGTTGAGGCCGATGCCGCCCGCCCCGACCAGGCCGACGACCGAGGATTCGCGGATGTTGATGTCCCAGCGGAATACGGTGATGCCGGCGAAGGCGGGCAGGATCTGCGGCGTCACGGGATAGTCCATGACCTGCGCCGGGCTGGCGCCGGATGCCTGGATCGCCTCGACCTGGGCCGGGTCGATCTCCTCGATCGCCTCGTAGAGCAGCTTGCCGATGAAGCCGATCGAGCGCAGCGCGATGGCGATGATGCCGGCCAGCACCCCCGGCCCCAGCACGGTGACCAGCAGCAGCGCCCAGATCAGGGCGTTGATCGAGCGCGAGGAGACGATGATCAGCAGGGCCAGCGGACGCACCAGGCGCTGGCTGGGGGTGGTGTTGCGGGCCGCCAGGAAGGCCACCGGCACGGCCAGCAGCACGGCCAGCAGGGTGCCGAGGGTGGCGATGCTCAGGGTATCCCACAGCGGCCACCAGAGCTGGTCGAGATAGCTCCAGCGCGGCGGCAGCATCCGCTCGGCGATGTCGGCCGCCTGGTTGGGCGCATCCCAGGCGAAGGCCCAGATGGTATCGCCGGTCATCACCCGCCAGCAGAACACGAACAGGGCGGCCAGCAGCAGCCAGGCGGCCCAGCGCAGCAGGTCCTGGCGCGGCGTGGTGCGGCGCCACACCGGCCCTTCGGCATCGCGCGACACCGGCATCACTGCACCTGCCGGCGGATCAGGCTGGAGGAATATTCAGCAATCATCACGATGGCGATGATCAGCGCCAGGATGGCGGCCGCGCTGTCGTATTCGTAGCGGTCGAGGGCGGTGTTCAGCGTCGCCCCGATGCCGCCCGCCCCGACAATGCCGACGACGGCCGATTCCCGGAAATTGATGTCGAGCCGGTAGAGGCTGAGCCCGATCAGCCGCGGCATCACCTGCGGCTGCACGGCATAGTTGACGAGCTGCGCCCAGGAGGCGCCGGTGGCGCGGATCGCCTCGGCCTGGCTTTCGTCGATGTCCTCGATGTCCTCGGCCAGCAGCTTGGCCATGAAGCCGATGGTGCCGAAGGACAGTGTGAGGAAGCCGGCCAGCGGGCCGAAGCCGAACATGGCCACGAAGAAGATGGCGATGATCACCTCCTGGAAGGTCCGCGAGGCGGCGATGATCGCCCGGCAGGCCAGATAGACCGGCCCCGGCGCAAGGTTGCGCGCCGCCCCGATGCCGACCGGCACCGACAGCAGGATGCCGACCACGGTCGAGGTGACGGTCATGGTCAGGCTTTCCTGCATGCCGAGCAGGATGTCGTCGAAGCGGCTGGTGAAGTCGGGCTCAAGGAAGGCGGCGAACAGGCGGCCGGCGCGCACCGCGCCCTCGGCAAGCCGCGCCCAGTTCACCTCGACCGAGGCGACCGCCAGCACCAGATAGGCCAAGGCCCCGCCATAGATCGCCCAGCGCAGCGCGGCCGAGGCGATGAAGGGGGGCCGGCGCCAGGTGTCAGGGTAGTGCGCGTGGGCTGCCATCGCCGTCAGCCCGCCGCCGCCAGCCGCTCGCGGTCGGGCATCGGCCCGTGGCGGGCGTCGGCGCGGCTGGCCTCCCCGTCGTCCGGCCCGTCATCCTCGCCGGGCTCGCCCGGGCGGTTGGCGCCGCGCGTCCAGTCCTCCTCGCCGTAGATGCGGGTCAGCACCTCAGGCGTCAGCCCGTCGGCCGGCCCGTCATAGACGATGCGGCCCTGGCGCAGGCCGACGATGCGCGGCAGGAACATCTGCGCCAGCGCCACGTCGTGGATGTTCACGATGGCGGCCAGCCCGCGCTCGGCGCACACCTCGCAGATCAGGCGCATGATCTGGCGCGAGGTCTTGGGGTCGAGGCTGGCGGTCGGCTCGTCGACCAGCAGGATGTCCGGGTCCTGCACCAGGGCGCGGGCGATGCCCACGCGCTGGCGCTGGCCGCCGGAGAGCGCATCGGCGCGCTTGTCGACATGGTCGAGTAGGCCGACCCGGTCCAGCGTGGCGAAGCCCTTGCGCACGTCGGCCGGCGGAAAGCGGCGCAGGAAGCTGCGCCAGAACGGCACATAGCCGAGCCGGCCGGACAGCACGTTCTCCATCACCGTCAGCCGCTCGACCAGGGCGAACTCCTGGAAGATCATGCCCATGCGCCGGCGCATCCGCCGCAGGTCGCGCCGGCCGAGGCCGGTCACCTCCTCGCCCTTGAGGAAGACGCGGCCCCCGGTCGGCTCGACCAGGCGGTTGATGCAGCGGATCAGGCTCGACTTGCCGGCCCCCGAAGGGCCGATCAGGCCCATCACCTGGCCGGCCGCCACCGTCAGGTCAACGCCGGCCAGCGCCAGGTCGCCGGTGCGGTAGCGTTTGGTCAGTCCTTCGATCCGCAGCATCTGGCGCTCAGCCCTTGCAGTCGTACTTGACGCCCATGGCGGCGTCGATCTCGCGCACCACCTGCCAGTGGTGCTTGTAGGTGATCGGGATGAACTTCTCCTGCGGCGGCTCGGAGGCCTGGAACTCCTTCAGCAGATCGCTGCCGGTCCAGTCGAAGCCGAAGAAGGCTTCCTTCACCTTGGCGACCAGCTCCGGCTTCAGGTTGTAGACATGGCCATAGCCGGTGGTGGGGAAGGTCTGCGACTTGTAGATGGAGACGATCTGCTCCTTCTTCACCACATTGCGGGCGATCATGCGCGCCATCACCGAATTGGCGATCGCGGCGACCGGGTAGTCCTTGTTCGCAACGCCGATGATCGAGTTGTCATGCTTTCCGGAGAACACGGGCTCGTAATCGCGGCCGGCCTCAAGATTGAACTTGTCCTTCAGGAAAGCGGAAGGCGCCTTGTAGCCGGAATTCGAGGTCTGGGCCGTGAAGGCCATCTTCTTTCCCTTGATGTCCTCGATCTTCGTGACGCCGCTGTTGGGGTAGGTGATCAGCTCCATCTCATAGCCATATTCGCCCTTCTGCGAGGCCATCATCGCAAACGGCACGAAGCCGGCGCAGTTCACCGCCAGCGGGTTGGAGCCGGTGTTGAAGCCGGCGACATGCAGGCGCCCGGCGCGCATCGCCTCGAGCTGGGCGGCGTTGGACTGCACCGGGAAGAACTGCACCCGCTTGCCGGTCACCTTCTCCATGTGCTTCAGGAAGCCGTCCCAGACCTTCGCATAGACGGCCGGGTCCTCGACCGGGGTGTAGGCAAAGACCAGCGTTGCCGGGTCGACGAACTGCTTGGGATCGGTGGGGGCATCAGCCACGAGGTCGCCATCGGCGTCCTTGAAGCGCTGGTCGAGCGCATTGGCCGGGGCGAACATCGCGGCGGCGGCCATCGCCGCAGCGGCGAAAAGCCCCAGGGGCAGGATACGGGCCATTGGTGGGCACTCCGTCGTTCGTGGGGGAGCAAAAGGCGCGGCATCCTAGCGATGCTGCATTGCAGTATTGTTGCAGGACGGGTTCAATCGTCGCGGCCCGCCGGCCGGCCTTGCCCAGTGGCGTGGGGCTGCTCTAGCGTGGCCGGACCGCCCGCCGTCCTGCCCATCCGCTTCGGAGCGCTTCTGCCATGCCCGGTTCCAGCTACCCGCCCGCCCCCGCCAGCATCCCGCAGGCGAGCGAGGTGGTGGTGATCGGCGGCGGGGTCGCCGGCGTGTCCACCGCCTACTATCTGGCCAAGGCCGGGGTGCCGGTGGTGCTGTGCGAAAAGGGGCGGATCGCCGGCGAGCAGTCCTCGCGCAACTGGGGCTGGGTGCGCAAGCAGGGCCGCGACATGCGCGAGCTGCCACTGATGATCGAGGCGATGCGCTGCTGGCAGGAGATGCTGGGCGACCTTGACGAGGATATCGGCTTCCGGATCGGCGGCGTGACCTACCTGGCCGAGAGCGAGGCCGACCTTGCCCGGCACGAGGCCTGGCTCGCCCGCGCCAAGGAGTTCCAGCTCGACAGCCGCATGCTCTCCCCGGCCGAGGTCGATGCCATGCTGGGCCAGGACCGGCGGCGTTTCCGCGGCGCCCTGCACACGCCGAGCGACGGCCGCGCCGAGCCGGCCCTGGCGGTGCCGGCGCTCGCCCGG
>CAZEQG010000320.1:0-4381 GCA_964514295.1 uncultured Alphaproteobacteria bacterium | reverse complement strand
CAAGGGCGCGGCGCCGGCGGCGGCTTGACCGTGGCGCCGCCGGCCGGCGGGCGCTATGTCTGGCGGGTGCCATGTCCGGCCGGCGCCCTGGCGCCGCCACAACCACCCGGGACCGTGCCTTGACCGATGATCTGCTGACGCTGCGCATCCGCTCCATCACCTACGAGGCCGCGGGCATCATCTCGCTCGACCTGCGGCCGGTCGATGGCGGCAGCCTGCCGGGCTTCACCGCCGGCGCGCATATCGACCTCAGCCTGCCCGGCGGCCTCAGCCGCAGCTATTCCCTGGTGAACCCGGAGGGCGAGCGGCACCGCTATGTGGTCGCGGTCAACCGCGACCGCGCCAGCCGCGGCGGCTCGCGGGCGGTGCACGAGGTGCTGAAGGCCGGCGACCTGATCCGGGTGACGGCGCCGCGCAACAACTTCCCCCTGGCGGCCTCGGCGGCGCATTCGGTGCTGATCGCCGGCGGCATCGGCATCACGCCGCTGTGGTGCATGGTGCAGACCCTGGTGGCCCAGGGCCGCTCCTGGGAGCTGCACTATGCGGTGCGCGACCGCGCCTCGGCTGCCTTTCTGGAGGCGCTCCAGCAGTGGCCGGAACGGCTGCACCTGCATGTCGACGCCGAGGCCGGGCGCGTGCTCGATGTCGGCGCCATCGTCGCCCGGGCCCCGGCCGGCGCCCATCTCTACGCCTGCGGGCCGGGGCCGCTGCTGGATGCCTTCACCGCCGCCACCGCCGGCCTGCCGGCCGAGCAGGTGCATCTGGAGCGCTTCAGCAGCGATGCGGCACCGGCAACCGGCGGCGGCTTCACCGTGGTGCTGGCGCGCTCGGGCCGCGAGATCGCGGTGCCGCCCGGCAAGACCATCCTGGAGGCGGTGCGCGAGGCCGGCATCAACGCGCCCTCCTCCTGCGAGGAGGGGATCTGCGGCACCTGCGAGGTGCGGGTGATCGCCGGCATCCCCGATCACCGCGACATGGTGCTGAGCAAGGCCGAGCAGGCCGCCAACACCGTGATGATGATCTGCTGCTCGGGCGCCAAGTCGCCGTCCCTGACCATCGACCTCTAGGGTGCGGCATCCTCGGCCGGGTGGCGGCGGGGCCGCAGCCCGGCCTGGAACCAGGTGACCAGCGACACCGCGTCATAGACCGGCAGGCCGTGGCGGGCCGCGATGTCGGCGCTGAAGGGGGCGAGGTTCGTGCATTCGCACACGATGGCGCCGATGTCGCCGTGCCGGGCCAGAAGCCGGTCGGCGGCCTCCAGCACCTCCGCCCGGAGCACGCCGAGCGCCACCTCGCCGCCGTCGCGGATGGCGCGCACAAAGGCGCCATCCGGCGGCAGGCCGGCGACCGGCGTATCGGCCGGCGCGCCAGCGCCTTCCAGGTGGCGGCGGTCCAGCGCCTCGGCGCTGTAGGTGAGCACGCCGACGCGCCGGGCCGGGCCGATCAGGCGCTGCACCACCGGCACCTGCAGCAGGGCGCTGCTGGCCACCGGCACCCCCAGGGCCGCCGCCAGGGCATCCTGATGCATCGCCAGGAAGCCGCAGCTCGTGGCGATGCCGTCCACTCCGGCCGCCACCAGTTCCTGGCCGGCGCGCACGAAGGCGGCCAGCATGTCCGGGCTGCCGAAACCCGGGATGCCGGCCGGGGTCGCTTCCTCGACCACCCGGTAGGCGACCGGGAAGGGCCAGGTGCCGGCATGCCCGATATCGCCCGGATAGCGGCGGAAGCGGGTGCGCAGCATGAGGATGCCGATGCTCACGCCATGGACGGTTTTCTGCCGGACGGACAAACTCATCTCCTGCTGCTGGACGCCGGCATGCTAGACCCATCGGCCCCAGGCGCGGAGACCCGAGATGCTGCCCGACCCCCTGAAGCCCACCCTTGCCACCCATTGGGGCACCTACAGGGTGGCCATGGCCGGGGGGCAGCCGGCGGCGCTGCTGGCCTATGAGGGCGATCCCGATCCATCGCCGATCGCCGAAGGCATGCTGGCGGCGCGCACCGGCCCGGCCCGCATCCGGCGGCCGGCGGTGCGCCGCTCCTTCTTTGAGAACGGCCCGGCCAGCCGCCAGCGGCGCGGCGCCGACGCCTTCGTGGAAGTGTCCTGGGACGAGGCGCTGGATCTGGTGGCGGGCGAGTTGCAGCGGGTGCGGCGCCAGCATGGCAACCGGGCGATCTATGGCGGCTCCTACGGCTGGGCCAGCGCCGGGCGCTTCCACCATGCGCAGAGCCAGATCCACCGCTTCCTCAACATCATCGGCGGCTACACGCGCTCGGTTCAGAACTACAGCTTCGCCGCGGCCGACACCATCCTGCCCCATGTCATCGGCGACCGCCGGGGGCTGATCGCCGGCCATACCCCCTGGCGCCTGCTTGCCGGCCATGCCGAGCTGATCGTCATGTTCGGCGGCACCCCGCACAAGAACGCGCAGGTGAGCTCCGGCGGGCTCGGCCGGCACGACCTGCGCGAGCGGCTGCGGGCCTGCCGCGATGGCGGGGCGGGCTTCGTGTCGGTCAGTCCGATCCGCGACGACACCATCGCCGAGATCGGGGCCGAGTGGATCGCCCCGCGCCCTGGCAGCGATGTGGCGCTGATCCTCGGCCTCTGCCACACGCTGCTGGCCGAGGAGCTGCACGACCGCGATTTCCTGGCGCGCTGCACCAGCGGCTTCGAGCGTTTCGCGGCCTATCTCGACGGGCGGGCGGACGGCACGGCCAAGACCGCAGAGTGGGCGGCCGGGCTGTGCGAGGTGCCGGCGGAGACGATCCGCGCGCTCGCCCGGCGCATGGCCGGCTGCCGCACCTTCATCATGATGTCCTGGTCGCTGCAGCGGGCCGAGCATGGCGAGCAGCCCTACTGGGCGGCGATCACGCTGGCCGCGATGCTGGGGCAGATCGGGCTGCCCGGCGGCGGCTTCGGCTTCGGCTACGGCTCGGTCAACGGCATCGGCAATGCGGTGCAGCCCTTCGCCTGGCCGTCGCTGCCGCAGGGCATCAACCCGGTGGCCGAGTTCATCCCGGTCGCCCGCATCGCCGACATGCTGCTGCATCCCGGCGAGCCCTACGCCTTCAACGGCGAGACGCGGCACTATCCCGATATCCGCCTGGTCTATTGGGCGGGCGGCAACCCGTTCCACCATCATCAGGACCTGAACCGGCTGGTCGAAGCCTGGCGGCGGCCGGAGGTGGTGGTGGTGCATGAGGTGTTCTGGAACGCGCTCGCCCGCCATGCCGACATCGTGCTGCCGGTGACCACGCCCCTGGAGCGCAACGACATCGCCTGCGCCAACCGCGACCTGGTGCTGGCGGCCTCGCACAGGCTGGCGGCGCCGGCGGGCGAGGCGCGGGACGACTTCGCGATATTCTCCGGCCTTGCCGCCCGGCTCGGCGTCGAGCAGCGCTTCACCGAGGGGCGCGACGAGGAGGCGTGGCTGCGCCACCTCTACACGCTGGCCCGCCAGCGCATCGCCGGGGCGGGGCTGGAGGTGCCGGATTTCGACAGCTTCTGGCGCGAGGGCCTGACGGTGCTGCCCGAGCTGGCCGATGCGCCGGCCCTGCTGGCCGAGTTCCGCGACGATCCGGAAGGCCGCCCGCTGCGCACGCCTTCCGGCCGGATCGAGATCTTCTCGCAGACCATCGACGGCTTCGGCTACGACGACTGCCCGGGCCATCCGGCCTGGATGGCGCCGCGCGAATGGCTGGGCGCGCCGCTGGCCAGGCGCTATGGCCTGCACCTCATCTCCAACCAGCCGGCGACCAGGCTGCACAGCCAGTATGATTGCGGCCCGCACGCGCGTGCCGCCAAGATTGCCGGGCGCGAGCCGATCCGCCTCAACCCGGCCGATGCCGCCGCGCGCGGGCTGAAGGACGGGGATGTGGTGCGGGTGTTCAACGACCGCGGCGCCTGCCTGGCCGGGGTCATGGTATCCGATGCGCTGCGCCCGGGGGTGGCGCAGCTCGCGACCGGCGCCTGGTATGATCCGGCCGAGCCCGGCCGCCCCGGCAGCCTCGACAAGCACGGCAACCCCAATGTGCTGACCGCCGACCGCGGCAGCTCGCGCCTGGCGCAGGGGCCGAGCGCGCATTCATGCCTGGTCGAGGTCGAGCGTTTCGACGGCCCGCTGCCCGCCATCACCTGCTTCGAGCCGCCGCCTTTCGCGCCGCGCCCGGGAAAGGGCTGAGCGGCGGCCGCCGCCCGATTTTCGCCCGATTGGCGGGGCATGGCTGACGGTTCCGGGGATGCCTTCCGCAGTCCCGCCGACAGGACCGATACCATGCACACGTCCCGCCGCCGCATGCTGGCAGCCATCCTTGCGTTTCCCGGGGCGTTGGCGGCCGGCCCGGCGGCCGGCTTGGCGGCCACGCCCGCCTGCGGCGGCGA